>JADLHE010000273.1 GCA_020848965.1 Saprospiraceae bacterium | reverse complement strand
CTCCGTTCCATAGCGGAAAAAAGCGGTCTCCAACCGGAAGGTGAAGAAGACCATTGCGATGCCGACGTAGGCGTAGAGTTTCTGAGAAACCCCAAATTCTGCCTGCAAGAAAACCCGGCTGTGAATGGGCACGAGCAGGAAGTTGATGATACGCCCGACTATGCTGCTCAGGCCATAAATTGCGGTTTCGCTTGCTAGCTTTTTGATTAACGACATGCTATCCTGGCCACCTCATTTAGTAGGCTGGCCTTGTTAAACAATCTGCCACCAGTTCTCAAAGGCGGCATCAAGGCTGCAAATTTAATTACAAACTCAAGGGCTTCGGAACTTTATGAGAATGATGCTTGGTTTCTGCCCGCAAACCCTCCAATTGCCTACCTTAGCAACTGCTAACCGTGTCACCCAACTGAAATTAAGTATGTCGAAAATTTTTAAGACCCTAAAAGAAGCCCTTTCCGGTTCCGAGCAAGAATTCACAACAGGCAGCATCAACCGGGCTATTCTACTGTTGAGCATTCCCATGGTTTTGGAAATGCTGATGGAGGGCCTCTTCGCCCTCGTGGATATTTATTTCGTTTCAAAAATCAGCGACGAAGCCACTGCCACCGTGGGCATGACGGAAAGCGTTGTCACTATTATTTACTCCCTTGCAATTGGACTCAGCGCCGCCGCAACGGCAACCGTGGCGAGGAGGATTGGCGAAAATGACCATGAAGGGGCCGCAACTGCCGCAGTTCAAGCTGCCATTATTGCACTTGTTTTATCGTTTTTGATTTCAGTTTTCGGTGTAATCTTTTCCGAAGACATCCTTCGTTTGATGGGCGGCACCGATTCACAAATAAGGGACTGCGCAGGCTATACAAAGCTCATTTTTGGCAGCAATTTCGTCATTATGTTCATTTTCCTGCTCAATGCAGTGTTCCGTGGAGCTGGTAATGCGAGCATTGCAATGTGGGTATTGGTCATTTCTAATACCATCAATATCATACTCGACCCGCTCTTTATTTTTGGCCTTGGGCCGTTCCCAGAACTTGGCGTAATGGGCGCTGCCGTTGCTACCACCACTGGCCGGGGCGTTGGGGTAGCCATTCAAATTTACCTTTTATTGCGGGGCACAAACATCCTGAAAATTGCGAAGCGCCATTTGGTTTTGCATTTGGAAACCATCAAAAACATGCTTCGGGTGGCTTCAACTGGTGCGCTCCAATACATCATCGCCAGCGCCTCTTGGATTTTCCTGATGCGCATCATTGCAGAGAGCGGGACTGAGGCGGTTTCCGGCTATACCATTGCCATTCGCATCATCGTTTTCACCATCATGCCAGCTTGGGGAATGGCCAATGCAGCCGCTACCTTGGTTGGCCAAAACCTGGGTGCGGGTCATCCCGAACGTGCAGAGGCAAGCGTTTGGCGGACAGCCCACATGGACATGCTCTTCATGCTCGTTGTCTCCATTGTCTATTTCATTTTCGCCCGCCAAATTGTATCCAGCTTCGACCCCAATCCCTTGGTCGTCGAATCGGGCGTGCTTGCCTTGCGCATTTTTTCGGTCGGCTATGTCTTTTTTGCCTACGGCATGGTCATCTCCTCGGCTTTCAACGGAGCGGGGGACACGGTGACGCCCACCATCATCAATTTCGTCTGTTTCTGGTTGCTTGAGATTCCATTGGGTTGGCTATTTGCCCTGCATTTTGGCTATGGCTTGGCAGGTGTCTGTTGGGCAGTATTCATCGCTGAAAGCATTATGGCCGTCGTGTTGGTTGTGCTCTTTAAAAGAGGCAAATGGAAGAATGTGAAGATATAAGGTTGCCTTGGTATCGACTGTCAACTGCAACTAAAGGTCCTTCGTGAGACCACCAATCACAAACCATGAATCAATGCCGATGTTTGGCTTCGCCAAATTGGCGTTTGAAATGTGTCGGAAACGCATTTTGAGGTCGAGGTTTAGACCCTTTTCGCCCAGCTTTTGGTGGATTCCAGCGGTGAAATTGTCTGAAAAGATAAAGCCTTTGTGCTGCTGCCTAGTCTGCACAGTGATATAATGCGGCCCCGAACCAATGGCCGCAGTCACGGCGGTTTTCCCATAAACGTTCCATCGGTATTCCAAGCCCAGGTTGGCGCCGAACTCCCATTCCTTTTTATCTTTTGGCGAAAAATGAACCCAAACCAGTTGTGGTTCTAGGTAAACATAGAGGTCGTTCTTTTTCCCTTTCAGCAAGTTGGCAAAATTGTAATAAAACAGCAGTTGGTAAGGCTTGTATTGCCGCCCTTCCTTCAGTGTTTCATGGATTATCGGGATTCCAAGGTGGAAACCTGCGGCTGGCGAAGACTGGGCGGCAGCGTTATGAATTGCGCTTAGCATAAGGGCTAAGGCAAAAAAGGACTTTACGAACAATTTCAGCATGGTAAAAAAGCGCTACATGATTTTATGGTTCCTGAAATCAGCTGCGCAAACATAGTTGTTTTGGCCCTTCTCGAATGCGGAAGCTGCGGTGCGTATTTTTTATTCAATTCTTTGGAAAATGGCAGTTCACACATTTCAAGTAACTACTTTTGCGCCGACGCAAACAATTAGCGACCTTTTTAGTAAAAGTAAAAAGGCAGGAAACACTGCCAATTCAAAAGCCTGTTTAAATGATTAATGTTTCTTTGCTGAAAAAAACCTGCGAAGTTCCAGGTGCGCCTGGCTTCGAACAACGTATAAGGCAGTTCGTTTTGGGTGAAATCAAGCCCTTTGTTGACGAAATTGAAATTGACCCAATGGGCAGCATCATTGCCCTAAAAAAAGGGCGCTCCGCTAAAAAAGTCATGGTGGCCGCCCACCTTGATGAAATCAGTTTCATCGTCACCCATATTGACGACGACGGCTTTCTTCGTATCCATACCCTTGGTGGCTTCGACCCGAAAACCTTAACGGCACAGCGTGTCATCGTGCATGGGCGCAAAGACCTTATCGGGGTAATGGGCAGCAAGCCCATCCACATCATGAAACCGGAAGAGCGCAACAAAGCCCCGCAAATCAATGATTATTTCATTGACTTGGGCATGCGCAAAGAAGAAGTCGTTAAACTCGTGGCGGTGGGCGACCCCGTCACCCGTGAGCGGGAACTCATCGAAATGGGCGAATGCGTGAACAGCAAAAGCATTGACAACCGGGTTTCGGTCTTCATCCTGATGGAAGCCTTGCGGGAATTGAAAGAAGTGGAATTGCCCTATGACTTATATGCCGTGTTCACCGTTCAGGAAGAAGTAGGTATCCGAGGTGCCATCTCCTCCTCGCACCGAATTGACCCAGACTTCGGCATTGCTGTTGACACGACCATCGCCTTCGATGTGCCGGGTGCGCAGCCTTTTGAAATGGTGACAGAATTGGGAAAAGGCGCAGCCATCAAAATCATGGACAGCGGTGTCATTTGCGACTATCGAATGGTGAATTACCTAAAGGAGCTAGCCAAAAAGAACAATATAAAGTGGCAGCCTGAAATCTTGACGGGTGGAGCTACCGACACACTCGGCATACAACGCTCAGGGAAACATGGGGCCATTGCTGGCGCAATTTCCATCCCAACCCGCCATATCCATTCCGTCATCGAAATGGCGCACAAAGAGGACATCAGGAGTTGCATTGATTTGCTAAAGGAAAGTTTGAAGGGCATGGATGGGTTTGATTGGAGTCATGGCTAATCAACCACCAGCCCCTTCTTCCACCTCTATCATTTCCTCTTCCACTTCCAGTTCTGGCAAGCTGTTCTCAAAGCTACCAAAGGCACTGTAAACCACCTCATGAATTCGGCTGCGGCTGCCCTCCGTAAAGATTTTCCCATTGCGGGAGCTGGGATTCACCCGATTTGACAGGAAAACATAGACCAAGCTCTGCTCTGGGTCCACCCAAACACAGGTACCCGTGAAGCCCGTATGCCCAAAGGATTTGGGGGAGGCGTGCGGCGAGTAAGTAGGATAGCGCCGCTTGGTTGGTTTGTCAAAACCAAGGCCCCTGTGGTTGTTGGTGTAGCGGTTCTCCACAAAATCGTCAACTGTTTTCTTTTCAAATAATTGACGCCCGCCGTAATTTCCACCCTCCAGCAACATGTGGAACAAAACAGCCAAGTCCTCCGCATTGCAGAACAGACCAGCACTGCCTCCAACACCACCCATTAGCGCCACGCTTGGGTCGTGCACATAGCCCTGTACCAAGGTTTTTCGCCAATAATTGTCCTGTTCCGTAGGCACAAGGCGATTTTTAGGCAGGTGGTAAAGCGGATTGTAGGTTATATTACGCAAGCCAAGCGGCTTGTAAATATTCTCAAAAACATAGCGGTCAATCGTAGTATTCGCAATCGTTTCAACCACCCGTTTCAGCAGATAGAAATTCACGTCGCTGTAGCGAAAACGGGGGTTCGGGTTTACCGCAAGGTTGAAAACCCGCTTTGCTACCGTATCTTGAAAAGAGTTCCTGAAATAAAGCCCATCGGCTACTTTCACGTTGTAACTTCCTTTCCTTTTCCGGCAGAAATAATCGTTGCAGCCCTTGGCAGGTACATTTTTGCCTGAAAAGAACTTGGACAGCGGCATCTGGGCTTGCAGGCCCGATTGGTGCAACAGCAGTTCCCTAATTTTGATATTGCCAACCGCAGACCCTGTTGGCACCTCCACGTAATCCGCCACACGCCCATCAAGGTTCAGTTGGCCATTTTCGACCAATTTCATGACGGCCAAAGTCGTAGCCGCCACTTTGGTGACAGAGGCAATATCGTACAAATCGGTATTGCTGACGGGTTGTGCTGTTTTGGAATAGGTGAAATTGCCGAAGCTTTTGGAGAAAATCACCTGGCCATCCTTCGCTACCGCAACTTGGCAGCCGGGGAAAACACCGTGGTCAATGGCCGTTTCAGCAATGGCATTGATACCAACAAGCCGCTCAGAGGCGATGCCAGTTTCCTCCGCCGAAGCAAAACCAAGTCGAACTGGCTTCCGGCTTATGCTCGTGCCGTAGTCCAAGGTTTCATCCACCCTGCCGGGCAACCTGCCTTCGGCGGTAACGCCGCCAAACAACAATTGGGCAGTAAAAGCTTCCGTGAATTTGTTCCTTTCAAAGACCTGAACACAGGCCACCGATTTCTCGAAATAATGAAGGTTCTTCGGGTTGCCGAAATTGACGAGAATAACCTCCGTTTGTGCCGAAGTAGCATTCAAGCTTTCAATGAATTGCTTATGAAAACCGGGTTGCAGGTCAACGCTATCTAGCAGGACAATTGCTACTGGCTGGCGCTTCGTGGCTTCAAAAGTCAATGGTTTTAGCTCACCAGAAGCACTGATTTTTTGCTCAAGGCTCTTGAAATTGGCGTATTTGCTGAACAGCGCATCAAAGTCTTTAAAACTGTTTTTTGAGTATTTAAACACTTGAAAATCAACTTCGTACAATTCTTTCAGCGGAACAATTTCATGTTCATCCCGTGCCAGAACCACTGAGTTTTCAAACAATCGCTCAATATAGTAATCCCAGCGTGGGTCTTCGAAATAACAGACGGTCTTATCCACCTTGACATCCAAATTCGCCGGGCGAGGACGGACGATGGGAACCATTGAAGGGACATCCTTCTTTTGGCCAATCGAAACAAAACGTACGGGTTTGTGCGTCACGCTGTCGTGCGGAACGATGGAAAACTTGATGGGCAGTTTGCCGCCACTGACCCAAGCCTTGGCCAACAGCACCCGCCGCACCCGTTGGTTGATGTCCAATTCAGTCAGTTTTCCGGCATCCAGCAATTTATGAACTGACTTGAAAATTTGTGCTGCATCGGGTGTAATCAACAAATCGGCACCCGCCAACAGTTTTGATTCTGGAGATTCCTCCGCTTGTACCTCCACGGTCATCAAGCCTTTGAATTTGAGGTATCGCCCTAAGTAATATTTAGTGTAATCGGCAGGAAGCTGTTTTAGCGTGTCCGTGCGCAAGGCTAGTTCCGAAACCAGCAGTCCGGGTAAACCAGCGTTTATTTTAGCCCTAGAAACAGCCAGTTCCAACCGTCGAATTGAGTCGTTTGGCACAAACTTAAATTCCTCGAAGGCATACCCAACCGCCAAAATTCGGTTGTCATTCAACTCCTCGAACAGGCGATGGAATCGCAGTTCGAGCGCCGAGTCATTTTGTTCAAAAAGCTGATTGTCAAAGAATTGCGAAGCATCGCTTGATTTCCCAAAACTTGGGTTCAAAGTCAAATTGATACCCAAAGCCTTGCATTGCTTCACATAGATTTGCTCTAATTCGGCATGGAGCGCTGAAGAATCAAAAGCTGCAATAGCGCTTGGCAAAGGAAATTTCTGAAGACCAGTGAACTGGTTGTGCAATGCAACTTTTTGGTCGGTAGCAAGGAAAAGTGGTAGGTGAGCACTCCTTTTCAGGCTGTCGGTGGCATACATAAAATCACTGAGTACCATGTTGCGCAGCAACAAACCACCGATGAGGCCAGCGTTCGTTTTCTCAAAAACCTCGGCCCTAGTGGTAGAGTCCTGAATCGGTGCATCCCAAACAATGAGTTGTCCGATTTTTTGCTCCATGCTCATACCAGCCACCAACATGTCCACCTGTGCGGTATCAGCCCCACTGAATGGCGGAACCGCCACACTTGCGTCTCGCTTCGCACGTTGGCAGGAAAGGGCCGTCAATAGCAACGCCAGCCCAGTTGGCCAGATGAGTAATTTGAATGACATTCTTTTAAAAAGGATTGCCAAGACAGGTATTCGTCCTGATTTCGGGCAAAAATAGCCAAAACCATAAATATGAACGAATTAACTGCGAAAGGATGTGCCTAACTGGGAGGAAATTAATGCACAAACTTATTTTTTTTGCTCCGCAATACCAAGCATTAGGCTAAGATTGTGCCTGATATTGCAGCGCAAAACGGCGGCAAGAAAGAATGGAAAAGTCAAAAAGAGTAGCTTTGTGCCATTGTGGCCATCGAGCCAATCTAGCCTAAACAAAATCAAAAAATGCCGCCAAACCTAAGCTTGGCTGAATACCATGAAAAAAATTCTTGTAGCCAACCGTGGCGAAATAGCCCTACGTGTCATGCGAACCGCCCGCCGTATGGGCATCAAAACCGTAGCCATCTACTCGGAGGCTGACCGCCGCTCACCACATGTTTTGTTTG
>JADLHE010000272.1 GCA_020848965.1 Saprospiraceae bacterium | reverse complement strand
CAAAATAGAGTCAAGCAAGCTGAAGCGAAGATGAGGGTCATCGGCAATGAAGCGGACGGCACCGTCTTTTTGCCCGAAGCAAGTCACCGCTTCTGGCGCTGCCGTGGCCGTTGGCCGAGTGGCTGCCTCCAACACCACCGTTGCCGTTTGCGAGCAACCGTTGGCATCGGTCACCGTGACGGCATAGTTGCCCACATCAAGGCCAGTGATTTGATTGGTGAAGACGGTGTCATTTTCCCATTGGTAGCTAAATGGGCCTGTGCCGTTCACTGCAATGGCCGTTACAGCCCCATCGTTTGCAAACGGGCAAGCCAAGGCTGTTTGGAACTGAATTTCGAAACCACATTGCGCAGCTACAAAAAGGCTCGGCAATAGCCCAATGGCAAGGGCAGCACAATTTTTAAATTGCATAATGGAAAGTAATTGGCCTTTAGTCAGGTTCTTTTTAGAATTTTGCTTTTGACAACAAACACGACGCAGCAAAATTAGCACGATTTTAATGACACGATAAACAATTGTCATTCAACGAATTACAAGTTATCAGACTTCAAAAAATAGTATGGGAGTAGTAAAACGGCAAGGCATCAAACAGAGCATGGTCACCTATTTGGGTGTTGCCATCGGCATGGCCAATGTGCTGTTCATCTACCCTGCTTTTTTGTCGGAAGACCAGATCGGCATCATCTCCTATGTGCGAGAGACGGCAGCCATGATGTCCTTGTTTGTGTTTCTCGGCAGTGCGGAGCTGATCGTGCGCTTTTTCCCAAGGTTCAAGGATGACGCCAATGGCAACAACGGGTTCTTGTTCCTGTTGCTGGGTATTTTAACGGTCGGGTGCCTCATTTTCACACTGCTGACCTTGGCATTTCGGGAGCGTATTTTTTCTTTTTTTATGGGAAAAGAAGAGCCGTTGCTCTACCTCCAGTTTGCCTACCTCATACTGCCCGTCACTATTCTGATAGCCTACGGCAACCTGTTTTTGTTCTACACCTCCAATTTCAAGCGGATAGTAGTGCCAGCCCTCATCAACGAGTTGCTGCCGAAGCTGGGAGTCCCAGTTTTGGTCGTTGCTTTTTACTTGGGCAAAATCCCGTTTAGCGCCATCCTTTATGGCTCCATGGTCATCTATGCGCTCATGCTCGTTGCGCAAGCTTGGTACTTGCACCATTTGGGGCAGCTCAAACTGCGCCCCCAGCTCGGTTTTGTGACCAAAAAACTGGCAAAGGAAATGGCCAATTTCAGTCTGTACGGCTTTGTAGGCAGCCTCGGCAGCCGTTTTTCCTCCGAGTTCCTCAATTTCTTCATGCTCGGCACGGTGTCCACCCTTACCAATACGGGCATTTACAGCATCGCCTACCAAATCGCCAATGTGGTGGACGTGCCCCGCAAGGCCATCAGCCGCATCGTATCGCCGCTGCTGGCCGAAAAATTCAACGAAGGCAAACTGGACGAAGTGGAGGAGCTTTACCACAAATCGTCCATCAACCAACTCATCGTGGGCCTGTGGGTGTTCCTCTGTGTATGGGTCTGCATTGACCAAATATTCGAGATAATGCCCAATGGCGAACGCTTCGCTGGCGGAAAATACGTCGTGCTTCTGCTCGGCATCGCCCGGATTGTGGACATGGCCACGGGCGTCAATTCCGAAATCATCAGCTTCTCCAAATACTACCGTTATAATTTCTACCTCATCCTGCTAATGGCGGCGGTACATATCTCGTCCAGCCTGTTTTTCATAAAAACGCAAGGGCTGGTTGGGGTTGCCATTGCAACGCTTATTACCCTGTCGGTGTACAATTTGGCGAAGTTCGGCGTGCTTTGGTGGAAACTAAGGATGCAGCCGTTTTCAGTGGCTACCTTAAAAGCAGTTTTAATAGCTGGGCTGAGCTTGGTTTCATTGGAATTAATTCCTTTGACGCATATCGCCATTATAGACATCATTATTAAATGCACCATTTTCACAATAGTATTTGGGGCCTTGACTGTATGGTTAAAACCCTCACAGGATATTGACCAAATATTCTTGAAAATGCGGGCAAAGCTTCTGAAAACCAAATAATTGCATTAATTTTGCAGCCTAAATAATCTCTTTATGAAAAATTTTACGCTCCTTGCGCTTTTCTTGTTTTCACTCCAGTTTGTTGCTGCGCAACCCACCACCGATGGCCTTGTTCTCTGGCTCCCCTTCAACGGCAACGCCAACGATGAGTCGAATAGTAACCACAGTGCTTCGGTCTATGGCCCTGAACTTGTTCCCGATAGGCATGGCAATTCAGAAGCCGCCTATAGGTTTGATGGCGTGGACGACTACATGCTTATACCCGACCACACAGACCTACGCTTGAGCCAAACTAGCTTTACCATCAGTCTTTGGGCCAATATTGACGCCTTTGACGAATGGACCCATGCTTTTTTGTGCAAACGGTATGGCCCAGGAAATTTAGGCTATATGTTCCAAATAATTGGTGCCAACCATCCTGCCAACTTAGAAACTGGCTCCGCCAACATGGTGGTGTCCGGCGGAACCGACCCTTATATAGGAGCAACTAATCTTTTAAACACGAATGAATGGCACCATTTAGTCTATTGTTTTGACCATACGACAAACCTTGCGCAGTTTTTTATTGACAATTTGCCAGATGTTCAGGCATCAATGCCGCCCCCCAGTGGTGAAATTGCGGAGGATCTTTATATCGGGAAAGACATTTACACGGGCTATTTCCTTTTGAACGGCGCCTTGGACGATATTCGGATTTATAGAAAGAAATTGGACAGAGCCGAAATTAACGAGCTTTTCAATGAAGGTTTAAACCCGACTACCGAATTGGCAAAAAATATTAACATATCCATTCAACCTAACCTAACAAGTGATTTCATAAACGTTTTCGCAGAAAGTATTGAAATTCAGTCGTTTGCCATACACGACATCTCAGGCAGAATCCTGCAAAAAGCGGAATTTTCAAACAAAATTGATTGTAGGCAATTGCCATCCGGCAGCTACACCATTTCATTTTTCAGCAAGCAGGACAAATTCATAAAATCGGAAAAATTCATAAAATCGTAGTTTGGCGCAGTCTTTTATTGTCACCAAACATATATGACCTTCCTCGACAAAAATTTTCCCATCGAAAGCCCCGACACTGTGCTACTGTTTGAGGAGCTTTCGTTGTGGTCGTCTTATTTCGGCAAGCTCCTGCTCGACAATGTGCCGCTCCGCAAAAACATGACCGTGCTGGACCTTGGCTGCGGCCCCGGCTTCCCGCTTTTTGAACTGGCCAACCGCTTGGATGCCTCTTCCCAACTTTTCGGACTCGACCCTTGGCAAGCTGGCGTGGAGCGGGCAAAATGGAAACTCGACCACCACCAACTGCTGCCAAAAGTGGAAGTGCTGCTCGGCGATGCCACCAAAATGCCCTTCCCCGACAAGCATTTCGACCTCATCACCTGCAATCTTGGCATCAATAATTTCGATGAACCTGCCGCAGCGGTTCGGGAGTGTTACCGCACCATGAAACGGGATGGCCGCTTATGCCTCACCACCAATATCGAGGGACATTTCCGGGAGTTTTATTCCGTGTTCGAAACGGTTTTGAAGGAGCTTGGCATGGAGGATTTGTTGCCCAAACTCAAGGCCAGCGAACAGCGCCGTGGCAACGATGAAACCGTTCGTGACCTCCTCGAAGAGGCCCGATTCAGCGTAGTGAAAATCATCCGGGACAAGTTCCACTTGCGCTACGCCACGGGTACGGCTTTTTTCAACCATTTCCTGACCGTGATAGGCTTTTTGCCCGGCTTTAGAAGCATCGTTGCCAAAGAAGATGAGCTAAAAGTGTTCGCCCTGCTCGAAAAAAGGCTGAACGAACAAGCCAATTGGGATGGGGAACTGAAAATGACCGTGCCGATATTGTACGTGGAGGCTATTAAGTAATCAATGGTTACTGATTACGGCTTCGGCGGCTTCGCAAAGAGTTCACTCACTTTTAGCTTGAAATCAGGCAAAGCAGGTGCTGCGGAAATGACTTCGTTTTTTTTGTACATAATGCTTTTAACCCCTTGGTAAATTTGTACTTCCTCGAATTCTGGGAAAACCAACCATACAACTTTTACCCCAGCATCGTTGTAGTTTTTCAGTTTTTTGTAAACCTTGTTGATTTGGTCATTGGTCGAGATTATTTCGATTACAAATGCTGGAATCTGGTTTTCGCCGTAGGCCATGTGCGCCGACTGCTCATCGGAAAACCATAGCATATCGGGCCGACGATGAATATCCGACAAAAAGAATGTGTCAACCTCTTTTGTTAATCTTCCAGTTAGTTTTCCAGTAAATTTCAGCTTGTAAAAAAGTTGGATAAGATTGTCGGCGAGGAAATCTTGGTATTGGTTCATCGT
>JADLHE010000271.1 GCA_020848965.1 Saprospiraceae bacterium | reverse complement strand
TACCCCCAGCGGCACGGTGCAACTCACCTGCCTTGCCACCGACCCCGACCTCGACCCACTGACCTACCAATGGACACCAACGGGAGGAACCATTTCAGGCACAGGCGCTACGGTGCAATGGTCGGTGCCAGCACAGGAGGGCATTTATGAAATTACGGTTACCGCATTGGATGACCAAGGTTTGTCGGCCCAAGCAAAGACGGCGATTTTGGTGAAAAACTTCAGCCCTACAGCCGGGGACATCATTGCCGATTACCCGTTCAGCGGCAATGCCAATGATGTGAGTGGTAACAACCTCCACGGGCAGGTAAATGGCGCCATCCCTGCCACCGATGTGTTTGGATTCGCACAAAGCGCCTATTATTTTAACGGCGGAAACCAGCATATTTCAGTCACCAACGACCCACTGCTCAATTTTCAGAATGGCATCACGGTCAGTTGCTGGTTCAAGCCTGCTGCACTGCCAGAGAAAGAGACCTTCCTGCTCTCGCACGGCAGTTGGCAGAGCCGCTGGAAGCTGTCCATCACCCCCGACAAGCGGCTGCGCTGGACGGTGAACACCCTTGCCTCCATTGGCGATTTGGACGGGCTTTTTGCCTTGCAAACGGACAGTTTCTACCACGTTGCAGCCACTTACGGCGATGGCTTCATGGCCCTTTATATCAATGGAGAATTGCACAGCTATCGAAACCTGAGTGGACTAATCCGCACCACTTCTTCGCCTTTTTTGATAGGGCAAATGCTGCCGGGCGAGACGGGTTTCAATTTCAAAGGAACAATTGACGAAGTAAAAATATTCGACCACGCCCTCGTACCGGAAGAGGTGGCCGTACGCTTCGAGCAAGATGCAACGGCGGTGGGAGAGGTTGTTTTACCGAAGGAAAACAGCCTGCTGATTTACCCAAATCCTGTGAGCGATTGGGTGCATGTGGTGTCGCCCGTACCGCTTGAAAGGCTATGGGTTTTCGACCCGACGGGACGGTTGGTTTGGGAACAAAGTACCGATGGATTAATTAATACAAGCGGTTGGCAGTCAGGGGTTTATGTAGTGGTAGGAAGAAGTTTGGAAAGTGTTTTTTCCCAGCGGTTTATTAAATGATTTAAAGGTCAGACTTTAATGACTTGATTTTTCCTGTACGCTATTCAGCCTCAGTATTTTTAAAAAGCGGTTTCAATGAGAGGCTGCTTATCCCTCCCGCCAAGCCTCCCTCACTTGGTTGAAAAATGGACTTGACTGTTTCCTGTTCCTTGCGTTTCTGCATCACTTCGAGGGCATATTCCTCGTATTATTTTTGTGAAATGCTGCTCGATTGGGGCAATGGTGCATAGCTCGACCTCAGCAGCTGTGCGCCGAGGTCAATCTCCTTTTCGAGCTGTTCCACCAGGTTCTGTTGCTTGGCCTTGTTGCCTCCCTGCTCCGCAATTTGTTGCCCAATTGGCACCGGAGCAGGTATATTTTTAAGGGAACTATTTAGGAGGTGGAGGAAGGAATTTATAGTTGGAAATTCCAGCTTGGCAACTATTTGGCTGCATCCTTTTGCAAGAAGAAGTCAAATTTGTTTTTAATCAATTCCATCCTTTCATGACAGAACAACCTATGACTTTGAAGGCCGAAAATCTTGTGAGAAATGGGCGGAAGGTGATTTTGCAATTAGTTAGAACTGCATAGCCCTTTTGAGTGAAAGAAGGATACGGGTCCTTTCACGATTATACCGCCAATCCGCATAATAATACCAGTAGCCCTCCCTGCAACTTCTGACATTTGCCCATTAACCAGAATTTTCCTATCCCTGCAACGGCATCCGCCGAAGCGAGTGAGGTTGAAACCAAATTTTACTTCTAAATCGTAATAAAATGAAACAGCATTTACCATCATTTTGGTTGTTGGCCGGCTGCTTGTTGATGGCAGTTGGCTTGCAGGCTCAAACGCCCGTTGCGCTCTACAGCTTCACGGGCAGCGCAAAGGACGGCTCCTCCTTTGCCAATCATGCCACTGTCAATGGTGCAAGCCTGACGACAGACCGCTTCGGTTGGGCAAACAGCGCCATGTACTTCGACGGGGTGCAAGGCTCGGCGACCGCCCCGAACGGTGCACAGCTCAACTCTGGCAACGTGACCATTGGTTTTTGGATTAATCCTTCGTCGTTCCCGGCACAGGGAGAGGTTTATATCCTCTCGCACGGTGGCTGGCAGGAGCGTTGGAAAATCTCTTTGCCGAACCACGGCAAGCCCGTTTTCACTACCCATGCTGGCGGCGCTTGTTGCAGCGACATGGACTCCGGTACGCCGCTTCCACTAAATACTTGGACGCATGTGGCCATGGTTCACGATGGCACAAAGGATAGAATCTACTTCAATGGCGTACAAGTGAACGAAAAAAACGTGACCGGGGCGCTTGACCCGACCACACAACCATTTGGCATTGGCTGGAACCCGATTGACCAAAACGGCTGGTTCAACGGTGCCCTCGATGAGGTGGCAATCGTAGACGCAGCGCTTTCGTCCGTGCAGATTGCCGCATTGTATGCCCTACAAAACACTCCGCCTGCTGCCCCAAACAACGTGGTAGCGAGCTATGAGTTCGACGGCAGCGGTGAGGATGACTCCGGTTTTGGCAACCATGCAGCGCTAAAGGGCACCAGCAATGCTACCGACCGCTTCGGCTACGGTAATAGTGCTTTTGTATTCAATGGACAATCCGCTGAGGCGACAGCCTCCAATAGTGCCTATCTGAATTCTGCCAACACGACCATCAGTTTTTGGGTGAACCCGAACAGCTTCCCCGGCAGCGGCGAAGTCTTTATCCTCTCGCATGGTGGCTGGCAAGAGCGCTGGAAAATTTCATTACCGAGCCACGGCAAGCCCGTTTTCACCACCCACTCAGGTGGTGCTTGTTGCAGCGACATGGACTCCGGCACACCGCTGGCGCTCCATACTTGGACGCATGTGGTCATGGTACACGATGGAACAAAAGACTACATCTATTTCAATGGAGTGCAAGTAAATGAGAAAAACGTGACTGGGGCGCTCGACCCAACTACGTACCCGCTCGGCATCGGCTACAACCCGATTGATGGCGGTGGCTGGTTCGACGGCAATATTGACGAAGTCGAAATCTATGACTACGCAATGACGGCTACCAATATTGCAACGAAATACACCCAAGCCTCCACCTTCCCAGGTGCAGCGACGAACCTCGCTGCGGAGTACAATCTCAACGGCACTGGTAAGGACGAAACGCAATTGCACAACGATGCTTATGTAATCGGATTGGCGGTTGAAAATCGCCACGGCTGGGGTGGCAATGCATTGGAGGGTTGGGCTGTTGCCGATAACTCTGTTGCGCTGCAATCTGACAATACAACCATCAGCTTTTGGGTGAAACCGAACAGCTTCCCCGGCAGCGGCGAAGTGTTCATTCTCTCCAATGGCGGCTGGCAAGAACGTTGGAAAATCTCGCTACCGAGCCACGGCAAGCCCGTTTTTACCACCCATGCTGGGGGGGCTTGCTGTAGCGACATGGACGCCGGAACCCCGCTCGCACTGAACGCTTGGACCCATGTGGTCATGGTGCATGATGGCGCTAATGACATCATTTATTTTAATGGTGTAAAAGTGAACGAAAAGGTAGTGCCTGGCGCTTTGGACAAAACCAAATACCCACTCGGCATCGGTTTCGACCCGATTGATGGCGCTGGCTTTTTCGATGGCGCAATGGATGATGTGCAGATTTACAATGTGGCACTCAGTGCAACCGAAATCGCCGCATTGTATGCTTCGCAAAACGCCGCCCCGACCGTGGCTGGCACCCTCGTGGCGCATTATGCCTTTAGTGGAAACAGCTTGGATGAAACTGGCTACCAAAATAACGCATCTTCCGCATTGCTTGGCAAAGACCGTTTTGGCAAAGCCAACAAGGCGGCTGCTTTTGATGGCTTTACCGAGGTGACGGCTGCCAATTCACCACAACTTAACTCACCCAACACTACCGTTAGTTTTTGGGTGAACCCCAGTAGCCTTCCTGGGAATGGTGAGGTGTTCCTACTATCATTCGGAGGCTGGCAGGAGCGCTGGAAAATCTCGCTGCCGAGCCACGGCAAGCCCGTTTGGACGACCAACCACGCCAACGGCATTTCTGATATGGACTCCGGCAACGGCAACGAGCTGGCGCTCAATACCTGGACGCACGTGGTCATGGTGCATGATGGAACGAAAGACCGCATCTATTTCAATGGCAACCAAGTGGCCGAAAAAGACGTGGTTGGCGCACTTGACAATACCACCTTCCCGCTTGGTATCGGCTACAACCCGATTGACGGCGGCAATTGGTTCGATGGAAGCCTCGACGAGGTGCAGGTTTACAACCTTGCGCTCAGCGCAACCGAAATCGCAGCGCTCTATGCCGCCCAATCGCAAGCACCCGTCAGTACCGATACGGAAGCACCTTGCGCTCCGCTCAACCTTTCCACAACCGTAGAGTTCAACAACGTTGACCTCTCTTGGCTGCCAGCAACGGACAATATCGCCGTTGTTGCATACAACGTCTGGATGGATGGTGCTTTGGTGACAACTACGACCGAGACTTCCATATACTTCCCAGCACTGACGCCGCTCACCGAGTTCCTTTTTGCTGTGACCGCCGTGGATGCCGAGGGCAATGAATCGCTGCCGACCTCGCTACGGGTGACCACCGGGCCAGACCAGACACCCGACACCACGCCACCGACAGTGCCAGATAACCTGCAAGGTCAACCGAGCTTCAGCTCTGTGCTGTTGAGCTGGGACGCCTCCACCGACGACACCCAAGTGGCTGGCTATATCGTCTGGGTGGACGGTAATTATTACGATAGCCTTTCGGCAAATACCTTGAACGTGCTCGTGACCGGACTTGACCCTGAAACGGCATACAGCTTCGAAGTGGCAGCTTTCGACCTTGCTGGCAACCAATCCGGTAAAGCGGAACTTACCCTCGAAACCACCCAGCCACTCGATACAGGAGAACCGGGCTTGGTGGCACATTATCCGTTCGACGGCAACGCCAACGACGCCACGCCTTACGCCAATCACGGTTTCATCGGTGGCAACCCGGTGTTCGAAAACGTGACGCACCCGAATGGTGGCGGTCAGGCCATCAAATTCGATGGGCAACAGGACAGTGTGCTGGCTGCCAATGCCGTGCAACTGCTTTCTGACTACACAACAATCAGTTTCTGGATTAGGGTGGACAATGTGAACACGCAGGATGCCGAAGCTTATATCATGGACTTCGGTCACTGGGACCAGCGTTGTAAGATTTCTTTGCCACAGCATAGAAAGCCGGTTTGGACGACGAACAGCAACAATACCCAATTCCCGAATTTCATCTCCGACATGGATTCCGGTGACGGCAATGAATTGGTGCTTGGCGTTTGGTCCTATGTCACGATGGTTCACGATGGCTCGAACGACATCATTTACAAGGATGGCGTTTTGGCGAACACCAAGCCTGCACTTGGCAAGCTGAACACCACCGCACGTCCATTGGCAATGGGCGGCAACCCTATCGAGGGTGGCCAATACTTCCCCGGCGCTTTGGACAACGTCAAAATCTACAACCGTGCAATCACTGCTGATGAGGCTGCTACGCTGTTCCAGTCTGGCACCCTTACTGGCACGGATGAACCAAGGCTGGTGGACGCTTATATCGAGCAGGTTTTCCCGAACCCTACTACCGAGTTGCTGATAGTGAAACACCATTTGCCACAAAACGAAGCCTTGCTGGTGCGGGTTTTCGACGCCCAAGGCAGGCAGGTGGATGCGCTCCGACTCGGTCAGGGCGATGTAGCAACAGGACAGTTCACGATGAAAGTGGGCGACTATGCAACAGGGCAGTATTCGCTCAATTTTGTGATGGGTGGCAAGAATCTTGGTTCAATCAAGTTTAACAAACAGTGATTTATCCTTAATTGAGGCGGCGGCTTTCACCAAGCTACAAGGTCGGCGAGATTCAAAACCTCGCCGACCTTAGCCGCCCGATTTTTTGTTTTAGTTTGGTAAAATTGAAAAGCTAATTCAGCCCTTTTTGATTTGCTGTGCTTTGATAATCAATGCTTTGCAAGTTCATCATCCATCCTTATTAACTAATCCCCTCCCGCTGTATCCGTTCTATGGTCAAGCGATTTGACAAAAACCCAATCCTTACGACGATGGACATCAAGCCCAGCCATCCCGGTTGGGTCGTGGAATGTGTGCTGAATCCCGGCGTGTTCCGCTTCGATGGCAAGACCTGGCTATTGCTACGGGTGGCTGAGCGTCCCGTGCAATTGGCGGGCAAGGTGTCGTTCCCCATTATGCGGGAGGATGGCTCGATGCGGGTATTGGAGTTTGACGAGAAAGACCCAAACCTGCGCCTAAACGACCCCCGCATTGTGGGTTACAACGGCACGAACTACCTTTCCACCTACTCGCACCTTCGGCTTGTGTGCAGCGAAGACGGTGTTCATTTTAGTGAACCCACCGATTTCCCCACTAAGATTTTCGGAAAAGGAGCGCTCGAAACCTTCGGCATCGAGGACTGCCGGGTGAGTTTCATTGATGGGGTCTATCACCTTTCCTATACACAGGTTTCTGAGAATGGCGTTGGTGTTGGGCTGATGCAAACGACCGATTGGCGCAACTTTACCCGCAAAGGCATGATTTTGCCCCCAACGAACAAGGATTGCGCCCTTTTTGAGGAAAAAATCGGCGGGAAATATTACTGCCTGCACCGCCCTTCCAGCAATGGGCTGGGCGGAAACTATATCTGGGTTTCCTCCTCCAAC
>JADLHE010000270.1 GCA_020848965.1 Saprospiraceae bacterium | reverse complement strand
TTTCATGCGTTTCTCTCGTAACTTCGCCGCTGTGCATGTTTAGTGCCTTGGGCGTTTTGGTGGCGTGACCCAACCGAGCTGCCACCGTGCGCTAATTGGATACGACAGCTTTCAAGTCCAAAAGACATAGCTAAAAGATAACTTTCTGAGCGTGAGTTACGACATTCTAGAATCCGGTTTCACCAAGAAACTGTCCACCGCCTACCAATTGTCCATCCTGATTGGGACGGACAGTTTGATATATTTTGCCTTAGACACCAACAACAACGAAGCGCTCTTGCTGCGCTCGGTGCCCTACACGCAATTGCCCGGCACGGCCAATTTCAGCTTGCCCGAGGAACTGAAGAAGATTTTTGCGAGGGAAGACCTACTCACCTACCTGTTCAGAAGGGTGAAAATCACCATGCCCGACATCCAACCGGTGCTGGTGCCTGCCCGGCTTTACAACGAGTACGAGAAGACGACCTATTTCACCGAACTGATGAGCGATGCAAAAGGCGAGGGCATCCACAACGACGAGGTGGAAGAATTGGCCCTGCAAATCCTGTATCCAACGGACCCGGTGCTGATGGCCGTGCTGAAAAAACAGTTCCCAACGGCCAAATTCTACAACAACGCCACGCCCTACCTGCTGGGCTGCCGCAAAACGTTGGATGAGGCACGCACGCAGAACCTGTTCATTCATTTTACCCAAAACAATATCTACATCGCCCTTTTTGACAAGAAGAACTTACAGTTCTTCAACACCTTCAAGTACCAAACAGCGGGCGATGTGCTGTACTACGTGCTGCTGACCTACAATCAGCACGGCCTCGACCCAGCACTGCAGCCGCTGAACATCTCCGGCCAACTCATGAACAATGCCGAGATTTACAAGACCCTTTATCGCTATATCGGAGAGCTGAATTTTGTGACGTTCCCAAATTTCATGCAGTTCAGTAGGAAATTTGCGGATGTGCCCCAGCATTTTTTCTTTGACCTCTATGCCTTTGCGCTTTGCAAATGATGCCCTCAGCCGTCCACCGTTAATCGTCCATCGTCATGCGAATCATCTCCGGTAAGTTCAAAGGCCGCCGTTTCAACCCGCCCGCCGACAAATGGCCCACCCGCCCCACCACCGACATGGCTAAAGAGGGCCTGTTCTATATCCTGCAACATTCGCTGGATTTTGAGGACTTGAAAGTGCTCGACCTTTTTGGCGGCACGGGCAGCCACAGCTACGAGTTCATCAGCCGGGGCTGCGAGGACGTGACCTACGTGGACAAGTTTCCTGCTTGCGCAAAATTTGTGGAACAAATAGCAAAACACCTTGACATTCAGCAGTTTATAAAAATCGTGAACGCCGACGTGTTCCGGTTCATGGAGCGCTCGGTGGTGCAGTACGATTTCATCTTCGCCGACCCGCCCTTCCAGATGCCCGCCATAGATACCTTGCCAAATCTTGTTTTTGAACGAAAAATGCTGAAGCCCGGCGGCTGGTTCGTGCTGGAGCACAACGGCCTGCACGACTTCGAGACGCACCCCCGCTTTGCGCAGCAGCGCAATTATGGAGGCACTTATTTCACCTTTTTTGAAATGCCAGAAGATGACCCAACGGAAGGCTAAGCCCAACCCGTCTTGCTTGGAAAATCTAAAGTCATGAAAAACATCTTTCTGTTTTGCTTCGCAACGCTTGTGTTTATCGCTTGCAAGGAAAAAAATGAAGAAACGCCAGTGCTTGACCCCTGTCTTGAGACACAATTTGAAGAATTCAAGGCAGCTGAATCGGCGGTCTCCATTCTAAAACAAGAGGTAAATGGCAAAACGCACTACTGGCTCCATAGCAATGTCATTGAGGTTTGGGCAGGTGGTATGGAAATCATCATCAACGAAGATTGCGAGGATGTTTGCCATATCTGCGGCACCTGTGCGCAGACCCAATGCCCCGAAGTGTACGACCCCGAAGCTTGGGAAGTGGTTTGGGAAAAATAACCCACCTAACACAGTTTCCCGTTTTCTTTTTTAGCTTTGTGACTCAAAACATTGCCCCCGCAACGCAAGACTAGATTCCCGACACTTTTCCCCCGCCCAAAATTTGTGATGAACAAAGCACTGCTTGTGCTGCTGCCCCTTTTCCTATGGGCAGGCACCTCATTTTCCCAGTACACGGCCTTGGCGCCCTTGCCCGAAGCCGTCTCCAACAACGCCGTCTGTGCAGCCATTGCCAACGGCAAAACCTATGCATACTCCTTTTGCGGCATTGATTCCACCAAAACCTGGTCGGGCATACACCTAAAATCTTGGCGCTATGATGTGGAGGCCGATGAATGGGCGAGCCTGCCGCCCGTGCCCGACCCCGATGGCGGCAAAATCGCAGCGGCGGCCAGTTTCCTGAAAGGCAAAATCTATGTCTTGGGCGGCTATCACGTGGCGCAAAACGGCAATGAAGCGAGCAGCAACAAAGTGCATGTTTTTGACCCTGCCGCCAATCTGTGGTTGCCCGATGCTGCGCAATTGCCGACGCCCATTGACGACCATGTACAGGCCATTTGGCGGGATAGCCTGCTGTACGTCATCACAGGTTGGAGCAATACCACGAACGTGCCTAATGTGCAGATTTTCAACCCGTTATACAATTCGTGGGCGGCTGGAACGCCCGTGCCAAACAATACCGACTTCAAGGTTTTTGGGGCCAGCGGGGTCATCATTGGCGACACGATTTTCTATGCGGGCGGCGCAAGGACGGGCAGCAATTTTCCGGCCACCAGCTTTTTCCGAAAGGGCATCATCAACCCCGAAAACCCGCTCGAAATCACCTGGACGGGCTGGGACGAGCCTGCGGCAAAGGGCTACCGAATGGCCGCTACAACCCTCGGCAATAAGGCCATCTGGCTCGGTGGCTCCGACGTGACCTACAACTACAACGGCATCGCCTACAACGGCAGCGGCGGCGTTTCCCCGCTCGACCGTACCACGCTTTACGACCCTGCGGGCGGTAATTTTTACCAAACAAATGGCCAAGTCCCCGCTGTGATGGATTTGCGGGGTGCTGCGCAAATCAATGATAATGAGGTGATTATAGTAGGCGGTATGACGACCGGGCAGCAGGTGGGCAACCAGGTTTGGCGGATACCACTCAATGGCCTGAGCAGCGTGGAAAGCAATTCGGACGAGGCTTCTTTTTTCAAAATTTACCCCAATCCCACTGCGGGCGGCCTCGTGGTGGAAGTGCCGAGCAAGTTCGAAATGGAAGTTTATAATGAGGCTGGGCAATTGGTCATGTACGAAAAAGGGGAGGCTTATTTGCAGCTAAACACCAAAGCATTGCCCACGGGTATGTACTTCGTGGAAATATTGGCCGAAGATGGTATGCGGGGTACGAAGCAGGTGTTTGTGAAACAATAAAAAAGGTTATTTTTGTAAAAAATCTAATCAAATGACAGCAGCAGTTGCCATTCCAGAAAAAAGAACAGTGGCCATATCGGCGTCAAAAGGCACGGAGCCTAAGCGCATTTCATGGGAGCAGTTTGAGAAACAGTACCTCACTCGGGAAGACAGATACAAATATGAATGGGTGAAAGGTCAAATTGAGAAAACAGAACGC
>JADLHE010000269.1 GCA_020848965.1 Saprospiraceae bacterium | reverse complement strand
GTCTTGAGGGTGAACTTGCCATCGGGTGTGGTCTGGCCTTTTTTGATGCCGAGCTTTTGCTCCAAGTGCCGAACAATATCATCGGCGCCCAGTAGCCAGCATGAGCTGGTGTGGAAAACCTCAATGAGGCATTTGCCGACCGGCTTCAAGTTGAACATGCTGTAAAACGAAGCTACCTCATAGACTTCGATGGGCTTGATGTCGAGCAGCGAAGCCACGTAGTCCATCACAGGGGCGCTCAGCCAGCCGTCGAACTCGGCTTGTGCGAGGTGTAACAAAGGCAAGAGCGCCGATTTTTGGCGACCCTCAGGGTATCGGCGAATGAGCTTTTGAGCCACCGCCAGCGTTTCATCGCTGAATTTTATGTTGTCAGTTGCAGTCATGCAAACTATTGATTTTCAATGTTTTTTGTTGTGAAAAGGTCAGGCATCCAATTCCCCTGCAATCACGTTCATACTACTCATGGTCAAAATCGCATCGCTCAACATGCCACCCTTAATCATTTCTGGATAGGCTTGGTAATAGATGAAACATGGCCTGCGCAGGTGCAAGCGGAACGGGGTGCGCCCACCATCGCTGACAAGGTAGAAACCCAATTCGCCATTGCCTCCTTCTACGGCGTGATAGACCTCGCCCTTTGGCACGTCCATCTCGCCCATCACGATTTTGAACTGATAAATAAGTGCCTCCATTTTTGAGTAAACATCCTCTTTTGGAGGCAGGTAAAACTCAGGTACATCGGCGTAAATTGGGCCATCCGGCATGTTTTTCATGGCCTGCTGGATGATGCTGAGGCTTTGCCACATTTCTTCGAGGCGAACCATGAAGCGGTCGTAAGTATCGCCATTGGTACCAACGGGGATGTCGAACTGGAAATCTTCGTAGCTGCTGTAAGGGTTCATTACCCGCACATCGTAATCCACACCGGCAGCACGGAGGTTCGGGCCAGTGAAGCCGTAGGCCAGGGCCATTTCCGCACTGATTGGCCCGACGTTGATGGTGCGGTCCATGAAAATGCGATTGCGAACCAGCAGACTTTCGAACTCCTTGAGCTTGGCGGGGAATTCCTTCACGAACTTCTCCAGTTTGGCCCAAGCTACGGGGGAGAAATCCCGCTCCATGCCACCGATGCGGCCAGTATTTGTTGTCAAACGTGCACCGCAGACTTCCTCGAAGATTTCGTAAATCAGTTCCCGCTCTTGGAAGATGTACAAGAAGCCAGAAAGCGCCCCGGTGTCCACTCCGATAACCGAATCGCAGATGATGTGGTCGGCGATACGGGCGAGTTCCATGATGATGACCCGCATGTACTGCGCCCTTTTGGGTACTTCGCAACCGATGAGTTTCTCCACCGTCATGTGCCAGCCCATATTGTTGATTGGGGCCGAGCAATAGTTCATACGGTCGGTGATGGGTGCGATTTGATTGTAGGGACGGTGCTCTGCCAGTTTTTCAAAAGCACGGTGGATATAACCAATGGTTGGCTCGGCAGACACGACGATTTCCCCATCCATTTTCAAGATGTTTTGGAAAATGCCATGCGTGGCCGGATGTGTAGGCCCTAAGTTGAGGGTTACATAGTCCTTTTCAGGCGTCAATATGTTTTGATTATCAACCATTTATATGCTATTCAAACGTCGGGGAGGTTTGAAACCTCGCCTACGTTGGTTGGTGGGCATTAGCGCCCAAACATTGAATCATCTTTATCGTGCCTACCTAAGTCCTCCAAAGGATATTGCTTTCGCATAGGATGGTAGTTCATTTCGTCCATGTTCAAAATGCGGCGCAGGTCGGGGTGGCCGACAAAATTGAAGCCGAAGAAATCGTATTCCTGGCGCTCCATCCAATTGGCCGTAGGCCAAAGCGAGGTTGCCGAAGGCACATTCAGGTCGTTTTCGGACATGAAAATCTTGATGCGCAAACGCCTGTTCAACTGCATATTGTGCAACTGATAAACGATGGCAAACTCTTGGCCTTTGTGCTCCGGCATGTGCATGCCGCAAAGCGTGGTCAAGAAAGTATAGCCCATGCTTGGGTCGTTTTTCAAGAAACCCAACACCTCCAGAATGGCCTTCTTTTCCACGACGATGACCGGGAAATCATAGGCTTGCTCAATCGCCAGCACCTGTTCACCGAATCGCTCACGAAGCTGGGTTCCAACTTCTTCCAACCATTCTATTTGCAGAAATGCAATCATGCTATTTATGGCGTTAGTTTTTGACTTGAGTTTTTCCTTTTACCGAGATGCCCAAACCCGTTACTTCGACTACTCGACGATAATAGTTGACTATCAATAAAGGAACAAAGAATTTTTTGACTTTCTGGCGGGGAAGTATGATGCCATCGGCACCTGAAAGATTGTCCACGGCATCGTAGTAAGCGTTTTCGTAGAGTTCTTCGTTGGTTTTATGCTTTCCGATGGGAATGAATAACAAATAAAATTGTGAAGAATTAGCTTTTCCAGTGGTTGGTTTAAGCACATCATAATCTTCTCTTGCCAGCGGCTCAACTTCGGCAGCCGCATTATTGATGCTAACTTCCGTGCTTTGATTGGCCCTACGGCCAAAGCCGAAAGCACATGAGCTAAGCATGGAAGCCATGCAAGCAAAAATCATCAATTTTAATAAACCTTGTTTCATAATTCTTACTAATTCAATGTTTTGCCTAGAATTCGTAGGCAATGCAAAATCTGACCTATTCAATACCATACGAAGCCAACATCTCTTTGTATTCAGGAGAGTTCCGGCGGCGAAGGCTTTCGTTTTTGGTCAATTCTTGAATTTTAAGGATGCCATCCAACACCTGTTCGGGACGAGGTGGGCAGCCGGGGATGTAAACATCTACTGGAATGATGCGGTCAATGCCTTGCAAGACAGAATAGGTATCGAAAATACCTCCACTGCTGGCACAAGCACCCATGCAAAGCACCCATTTTGGTTCTGCCATTTGTTCGTAAACCTGCCGAAGCACTGGCCCCATTTTTTTGGAAATGGTTCCCATTACCATGAGCAGGTCGGACTGGCGGGCAGAGAAGCTGAGACGCTCGGCCCCGAAACGGCCCAAGTCATAGTGGCTGGCCATGGTCGCCATGAACTCGCTGCCACAGCAGGAAGTTGCGAAAGGCAATGGCCACAGTGAGTTGGCACGGGCAAGCCCCACCACCGTGTCGAGCGAGGTAGCGAAAAAGCCGGCTCCTTCAACGCCGGGCGGCCTATTTTCTGGTCGAATGTCTATTGACATGAGGATTTGAGGATTTGAGGATTT
>JADLHE010000268.1 GCA_020848965.1 Saprospiraceae bacterium | reverse complement strand
AGTTTCAGCATCTTGGTTTCCACCTTGAAATTCCACTCAATCTGGCGTATCTCCAATAGCGGTTTTTTTGTGTGGAAGCCGTTATTAAGAAATGCCTTATAGCCAGATTCGGTACGCACAGTACTCATTTTATAAAGGTCGTGGCTTGGGCCTTTGATGAGCAGCTTGCCGCTTTTGTCGAAGAGGCGCATGTCAGGCGTTTCGGCGGTGTCCACGTTGCAGTTGTGCCCGAGCGAAAGCAACCTATCGCCAGAAAATGGCAAGAGGGGGTTCCTGCTCTGGCAGGCGCTTACCTGCACGATGCCCTTGAATCGGCCATTTTTGTCCAGTATCATCAGGCGGCTACCAGTGGTCGCACTTGCGCTTTTGCTGGTGAGCTTGGAAAGCTGGACGTTGTGGTAGCTGTTGCCCTGTTCATCCAGCCAAGAACCGCCGAAAACGGAATTCATGTATTCCTTGCTGCCTTCGTAGCGCCATTCTTGGGCATATGAAGGATTAGCCCCTAGTGTTAGCAGGCAATAGAGTAGGTAGGCGGTGATAATCTTAGGCATGATTTGCGGTAGTTTAGACGAAAGTTGGCCAAAGGTAATAAACTAGGGAGAATAACCAATGGGGATGGGGGTTTGCGTCCGACTATGCGTGCGAATCCAATATTGTATGCCTGTCTTAACAGGGCGATACTTCTCAGTTGATAGTTGGAATCGTCCTATAGATGTAAAACCTACCACCAAACCGTTCCTCCAGCGCATATTCTTCCGTACATCTATCTAACATCACTTTATCGGTGTTTGGCGCTTCCAAATCAAGCGTGAAATCATCAATGAAGAAATAATTGTACACAGCTTCGGGCAAGCTTTTGGGCACATCGCCAAAGAAGTTTAACCCATATTGCATGATTTCATCGAAACTAAAACCTAGATTTACTTTCTCTAAAATCAATGCAGTAGAGCAGGCCGAATCTGTGCAATAAAGTATTTTATCGGCACCAATTAAATTGGCTATTTTCCTAATAAAATTCAACACATAAGGCCTACTATCCTCATAGTACAAATTGGCATACTTATGTTGTGGCCAAGGAGTAAAACTAATCGTTTGCCTATGTATTCTAAAATAACCAAAATTACATTCTATTGAATTGACACCCCAAACTGGGCTTCCGCCATGCCAAGCATCCCATGCAATATTGAGCCGTTCTTTGGTCATTGGGTTAGGTCCACAATCCCATTGCGCATTGATTTCCTTCCTTCCATCTGGGTGGTGCTGGAGATAATAACTGTTGAGGTCATGCCATGCGTTGATTCTTTCAGGCATACCTAAGAGTGCTTCAGCATCCATTTCATGTTTCATGATTGCGACGACATCCATTCCCATCTTGATAAGATTTTATTTAACTCGTTTGGTTTGTAAAACGCTTGATTTTCAACCAAAGTTCCAACCTAAATTCAAGTTTGATTCATAAAAATGTACTTTTGACACTTTCAAAAGCACAAACATGAAATTCAACTTCACCCTGCTCGCCCTGTTGCTATTGTGGCAAATGGGCCACTCCCAATCCGCCCCCACCCTCCTCAACGAACCCCTCGACATCAGCGCCGACTTCCGGGACTGGGCGAACTACTACTATTTCGCCGATAGCCTCGCCAGCTTCGACCCGGCCACGGGCAAGGGCATGCTGAAATGGAACAAACAGGAGGCCACGCCCGGCCATGCCTTCAGCAATACGCAGTTTTCCTACGAGCGGGCTGGCTCGAACACCTTCCCCAGCGCCGAGTACCAGACCGACCCAGTGCTGCCGTTTTCCTTGGAGTTCGTGTCACCGAAGACCGTGCGGCTGCGGGCTTGGACCTCGCTGACCAATCCGCCGCAGGAGCCGTCGCTGATGCTCACGGGCGAACCCAAGCGGGACAATTCCTGGAAATACACGCTGGAAAATGGCCTGCACACCTACCGCAGCGCCTACGGCAAAGTGACCTTGCAGCCGAAGCCGTGGAAGGTTTCTTTTTACGATGCCGCTGGCAAACTCCTCACCAGCACCCGCCACAGCAGCGACTCGAAGGGCTATATCCCCAACCTGCCGTTCAGCTTCATCCGCCGGGCGAAGGACTATAGCCGCAGTGTGGCAGCGGTCTTCAACATCGCCCCGGACGAGCATTTCTACGGCTGCGGCGAGAGCTTCACCCGCCTCGACAAACGGGGCCAAAAGGTCGTCCTCTTCACCGACGATGCCAATGGCGTCGGCTCGATGGATATGTACAAGCCCGTGCCGTTCTTCCTCAGCAGCCGGGGCTACGGCGTCTTTATGCACACCAGCACGCCCATCACCTGCGACTTCGGGCGGCAGTACGCCGAGAACAACGAACTGCTCATCGGCGACGAAACGCTCGACCTCTTCGTGATGCTCGGCGAGCCGAAAACCGTGCTCGACGAATACACCAACCTCACGGGGAAATCGCCCATGCCGCCGCTCTGGAGCTTCGGGCTTTGGATGAGCCGCATCACCTATTTCAGCGAAAACGATGGCCGCACGGTGGCCGCCGAATTGCGCAAGCGCAAAATCCCAAGCGACGTGCTGCACTTCGACACGGGCTGGTTCGAGACGGACTGGCGCTGCGACTACAAGTTCTCCGAAAACCGCTTCAACGACCCCGTGGACATGATGGCCGACCTCAAGGCACAGGGCTTCCGGACCTGCCTTTGGCAGTTGCCGTATTTTGTTCCAAAAAACGAGTTGTTCAAAGAAATCGTGGACAAAGGGCTGGCCGTGAAATCCGCTTCCGGTGGACTGCCTTATGAGGACGCCGTGCTGGACTTCACCAATCCCGCCACCATCAACTGGTACGAGGGAAAAATCGGCGGACTGCTCAAACAGGGCGTCGCTGTCATCAAAGTGGACTTTGGCGAGGCGGCCCCGCTCGACGGGATTTACCACAATGGGCGCACGGGTTTTTATGAGCACAACCTCTACCCACTGCGCTACAATAAAATCGTGTCGGATTTGACGCAGAAGCTCAACGGCGAGCGCATCATCTGGGCACGCAGCACTTGGGCGGGCAGCCAGCGCTACCCGCTCCACTGGGGCGGCGACGCCGAAAGCACCGACATGGGCATGGAGTCGCAACTGCGGGGCGGCCTCTCGCTCGGCCTCAGCGGCTTCACGTTCTGGAGCCACGATGCGGGCGGTTTCACGAGAAAAACGCCCGAAGAACTCTACCGCCGTTGGTTCCCAATGGCCGTGCTGGCCTCGCACACCCGCTGCCACGGACAGCCGCCGAAGGAGCCTTGGGAATACAGCCCGGCCTTCGAGGATTATTTCCGCAAGACCATCGAAATGAAGTACCGCCTGATGCCCTACGTGTTTGCGCAAGCAAAGGAAAGCAGCGAAAAAGGCATCCCCATGCTGCGGGCGCTGCTGCTGGAATTCCCCAACGACCCCGGCGCTTGGGCCATTGACAACGAGTACATGTACGGCTCAGACATCCTCGTGGCGCCGCTCTTCGAGGAGGGCGTGAAAAGCCGCAACGTCTATCTACCACCCGGCCAATGGATTGATTTTCAAACGAATAAGCAATACGCTGGCGGCTGGCACAAGATAGAGGCAGGTGAAATCCAAGTCATCATGCTCGTGAAATCCGGCGCTGTGTTGCCGATGGCAAAGCTGGCGCAAAGCACCAATGAAATTGATTGGAACAACCTAGAACTGGTCGTTTACGGCGGCGTTGCGCAAGCGAAAACCAAGGTTTGCCTCCCTTCGGAAAACGTGCTGCGGGAGGTGACGGTGAGCAAAAAAGGCAAGGGCTATGCCGTGACGAGCGATGCGTTTGGGGGGAAAGTGAAGTGGGTGGTGCGGTGAGCCGTTTGGATAAGTCAGGCAACGCTTGAAGTCGCTGATTGACATTGTGGTAAAAATAAGCAAGTTTTGTGACGGATTGATTTTACTGCATTATTGGGTTGCATCACGAAGTTAACAGTTCAAAATGAAGAAGCTCTTTTTTCTAAACATCCTATTTGCCTGCCATTTGCTTTGCGGCAATTTGACTGCCATTGCCCAAGGCCAATATTTTGCTACAACAAAAAAAGACGAAGGAGTTTGCCCAAATCACGTTACTTATCTCATATTGCCAAAGGATTTGCTACCCAATCAGGTGTTTAAAGGTGTTCCAAAAAACCTTAAATACACCATTGGATGCCTGGATTTTCAGAAAGAACAAACGGTGTTTGAAAAATACCGGGCAGGAATGCCGCTCAAAGACGAAGAGTTTGATGTATTGTACAATACTGATACCACCCAATTGAGCAGCCAGCCCACGAAGCACCAGCTTTTTATCATGGTTTATTTTGAAGGGCAAAAAAAAGTTATGGTGGTGGACAGCAATATGAACCAAGATTTTTCTGACGATGAAATATTGAAGTTCGACAAGGTGAAGGATGCTGAAAGTTTTAAGCGGATGGTTATCAGGTATGAATTTGTTGAAAATGGAAAGATATTCGAAAAACAAACGACCCTAAAGGTGAAACCATTTCATAAGCAGTATATCTACAAAGATGTAGTGAATGGAAAATATTATACAGCGGTAGAACTAGCCGAGTTCGTGCGTGGTGAAATCTCCGTGAAAGGCAAAACCTATTATTTTGCGGCCAAATCCTTGGGGCCAAAACCGACCCGATATGAGGGCTTTAACTTGCGATTTGGAACGACTGACTTTTCAAGCTCCGACAAATTCGGCGCTAAGGATTTAAAGAGCAATGGCGATACTTTAGATATAGATGGAGCAGCTTTTACCCCCAAGTTTTCGACCTTTGGCGATACTTTCTACTTAGAGCCTGCGGTTGTCCACTATCGCCACCTATTCGATGAGCTGACAAAATATAAGACGCTTAATGGCACTTTATTGAATATGGCCGACTTGACGAAGTATGATTATACGATTATAGATTTTTGGGGAACTTGGTGTGGGCCTTGCGTGAAAGACCTTCCCAAAATGCAAGAACTCTACCATAAATTCCAATCAAAAAACCTGAACTTAATCGGCATCGCCGTTGATGCCGATGAACAAAAAGTGATGAATTTTGTCAAAAAGCAAAAACTGACAAATTCCATTCTCTTTGAAAAAATGAACGACCAAAAAACTGGCTTGTATGGATTACTGAACATCCAAGTATTCCCGACTTATATGATTTTGGATAAAGCTGGTACTATCATCCATACCTCAAATTCCTTTGAAACGCTGGAAGCTGCCATTGGTAAATTGATGGAAGATTAAACTATGCCCTTGCGTTTATCAATCCT
>JADLHE010000267.1 GCA_020848965.1 Saprospiraceae bacterium | reverse complement strand
TATTTTAGACGTGTCGGCGTCCATTTTCATTTCCGATGGGGTAATGAGCGTGGAAGTACCAATCAGTTCTCCCGTTGGTGAGCCGAGGCGCACCTCCACCGTACCGCCTGTCATGCCATAGTTGGAAGCGGCAGTAGCCACGATGGTAGCAGCGGCCATGCCCGACAAATCCACCTGTTTGAAGGCAATCCAAGCGCCGTCCTTTTGGGCAATGGCGATGGGGATTTCCGTGCCGGGTATCTTCATTTTCATGATGTCTTGCGACGCATCGCTGGCGGCGGCGCTCAGGTTGGCATTGCGCAGCACCAAGGTCTGCTCGCCACGGATACCGGGGATGCCGTTGGCACCTTTGTCGGTGTACGAGGCCCGCAGGATGAACACGCCTTGGTCGCTTTGCCCTTTGGGTATCGTGGTCGTGTAGCTGCCTTTCAGCGGCAATGAATTGGCGGGCTTTTGCGTCAGTCCGAGGATGTATTTCACCATCTCGGCCACATCAGCGTCTGGGAGGCTGGGGTGTGCGGCCATCATCACTTCGCCCCAGACACCACCGCCGCCGTTCTTGATTTTTTGTGCCAAATACTGTGGCGCCTTCGGGTCGGTCTTGTACTTGTTGGAAACATCCATAAAGGTCGGCCCGATGGATTTCTGGTCGAGTTTATGGCAGGAATTGCAGTCTGATTTGTCCATCAGCGACTTGCCGACGGAGGCCGCCAAATTGTCAGCAAATTGGTGGCCCTGTGCAATCATCGCCTTGTCGAAGCCCTCCGGCAGGTAGTCCACCGTCACGCTAACGGCCTCCGGCGCAATGCCCGAACTGGTCGTGCCGTCCTCTTTGTCGTTCACAACCACCTCATAATCAAAGGATTGGCCGGGGAAGAAGAAGCCACCGTTGCCTTTTGTGATTTTCAATTCGACCACGGGCGGCTCGTTGCCAGCCTGCACTTCCGTCGTAGAAACGGACTCACCGCCCTTGCCGTCGCTCACGGTCAGTTCGACCTTGTACGTGCCTGGTTTATCAAAAGTGAAATCAATATCGGGCGTGTCGAAGGTCTTCAACGATTTGCCGTCCGGCGAAAGGATGTTCCATTTATAGCTCACCTCGTCCTTGTCCCAATCGGCAGTGCCTTTCGAGGTAAAATGCGTAGCAAATGGCACAGCGCCCTGCGTTTTGTCGGCAGTTACTTTCACCTGCGGATTGCGGTTGCCAGCCGTGTACTCGATGCGAACGAGGCGGGCGTCGGGGTTGCCCGTGAACCAGGCCGTGCCATATTCCAGCACGTACAAATCCCCGTCCTTGCTGAATTCCATGTCAATCGGGTTGCTGAATTTGTGGCTGCCCATGAACGGCTCCATGCTCTCGTAATTGCCGTCCTTGTCGAGGGTGACGGCCATTATCCAGCCCCGCATCCACTCGTAAATCAGCAGTTTGTTATTGTAATAATCGGGGAAGGGCCGCTTGGCTCCCTTGAAATCTTCCGAGTAAAAAACGGGCCCTGCCATTGCGTTCCGGCCACCGCTACCCACCAGCGGAAACTCCTCTGATTCGGCATACGGATACCAGATGAACGGCGGGCTAACAGGCGGCAATTCTGCCAATCCGGTGTTGTTCGGCGAGTTGTTGATGGGCTTTTCCGGGTTATATTTTTCACCGCTCTTTTTCGCCGCAAAATCGTACTCAACATACGGATAGTTCTTGCCCACGAAGTACGGCCAGCCGAAATAGCCCGCTTTTTTCGCTTGGTTCACCTCGTCGTAACCCCTTGTGCCATAAGGGATTGAGTCGTTGTTGGCGTCTGGCCCGACCTCGCCCCAATAGAGGTAGCCCGTGTGCTTGTCCACAGAAATGCGGTAGGGATTGCGGTTGCCCATCACGTAGATTTCGGGGCGGGTTTTCTCCGTTCCCTTGGGAAAAAGGTTGCCTTCGGGAATGGTGTAGGAGCCATCCGGTTCCGGGTGAATGCGCAGGATTTTGCCTCGCAAATCATTGGTATTGCCGCTCGACTTTTGGGCGTCCCAAGGGCTGCGGTTGGGCCGCTCATCGTTGGGGCCGTAGGCAAAGTCACGGGGGCTGGTGTTGTCGCCCGTGCTCACGTACAAATTGCCCTGGGAATCGAAATCAATGGAGCCGCCCGTGTGGCAGCATTCCTGCCGCTGCACAGGCACAGTGAGGATGGTTTTCTTGGAAGCACGGTCGAGTTTTTCATCTTTTAGCACGTAGCGCACCAGCACGTTGGCACTGGTATCAGGGTCGGAATAATAGAAGTAAATGAAATTGTTTTTCTCGAAGTTGGGGTCGAGCTTCACGCCCAAAAGCCCATCCTCTGCCTCCGATTTTTTGCCCTCGGCACTAGTGTACTCGTGGCTGATGGGGATGGTGTCCACCACCATCGTCCGCTTCTCGTTTTGGTCGTAAATCTTGATAGCGCCGTGCCGCTCGATGTAGAGCACGTTGCCGCTCGGCAGCAGCGCCAATTCGATGGGTTCGTTCAGCCCTTCTTCCAGCACGACCTTGTTGAAACGGTTCTCCTCCGGCATCTTTGCTGTGCGTACTGCGCTGTAATTCAAGGCTTTAGGTTTGCCATCGTCGAGCGCCCATTTCAAGCCGCCCCAGACGTGTTCGAGGAAAAGTTCTTCGGAAAACGACTCATTGGTATGGCCCATCGCCGTATAAAACGCCCGTCCACCGTCGTACTCGTGGTACCAAGTCATGGGGTGGTTGTCGCCCATATTGCCCTCTTTGTAGGTCTTTTCGTCAATGGCCACGAGTGGCTTCACGTCCTTGTTCATCTGTTTGAAATTGTAGAACTCGTCCGTGCGTTTGAAGCGGTCGGGCAGGTGCTTGCAAGCCTCGTGGTTTTTATCCACCACGTAGTACTCGCCCTCCTGCACATTGGGGTTACCGGGGTGGTCCTTGAAATAGGCGCCCGCCATTTTGCCGTACCAAGGCCAGCCATATTCGGTATCTGTCGCTGAGTGGATACCGACCCAGCCACCGCCAGCCTGCATCCATCGCTCGAAATTGTTTTGCTCCTCCGGGTTTAACACGTCGCCCGTGGTATTGAGAAAGACCACTGCGTGGTAGTTTTTGAGGTTGTCCTCGTAAAAAGCGGAGTCGTTCTCGGTAGTGTCCACTTGGAACTGGTACTTCTTGCCCATTTCGAGCATGGCCAGCTTGCCGGCTTCGATGCTCTCGTGGCGGAAGCCAGCGGTCTTGGAGAAGACGAGAACACGGGGCGTCTCTTTTTTGCAAGAAGAAAATAGGAATAGCGCAGCTATTGCGCCGATTACCGTGTATTTAAGATTCATCGTTAATTAAGATAAAAGTGAAAAAACAAGTTTATATGGCTTTAAAGGGCATTTTTAACCATTAAATTCATTTATTCAACCACTCACCACAACCCTCTGATACCTAGTCAATTGTGGCGTGCCGCTGTCTTTTACTTCCAATATTAAATGAATGGTTTCACCGGGTTTAATGTCTTTTGGCATCTTAAAACTGGCTTTTAAACTATCGCCATGTTTTATTTTTATTGTGCATTTAAAAGTACCAGCTTCTTCATATTGCCACCATTTGGCTTGCAAAGTTTGGCCATCGGGGTCAGTTGCCTCGCCTTCCAATTGAACGGTTTTTCCAGCTTTAACTTTCAATGAATGCGCATGTTTCAGGCTCAATTTAGGTGGGTGGTTGGCATTTTTGAAGTCCGTCACGCACCAATCCGCCCGTGCGGCAAAATCCATTTGAATGGCCTCCAGCCACCGTACTTGCGGATAGGTAGCTTCCATTTTCTGCGTCAAAGGATTCATTTCTGCCAATTCAGGGCCGTCTTCCCATCGGCTTGGAACCGTGGTTGACTGCACCAAACGGCCACCCCAGCCGCCGTAATCAGGCCGCTCCAAATTGCCGAGACCAACGTCCACGAGGTGCAAGAAAGCGGGCGAATCGCCTTCGGAAATGAAATCGTACTTTTCAAAATCGCCCCACATGCCACCTTTCATTTTCAAGGGATCGCCGTGGGTGTGCTCGTCGTCGCCCACTTGTTTTTGGCCATCTCCCCAACTGTAATACATGCTGGTGAGCGGGCCGTGTTGGTGGATGATATTGTCGGACATGAATTTGCCCTCCAGCAAATAATGTTGTGGAGGTGCAACGGCCTTTTTCCAAGGATAAGCCAAGCACCAAAACTGGTTGGCATTGTAGTAAACCTTGATGTCCGGCCAGTTTGGTTCAACATATTTTTTATAGGTCGCATCTTGGTCGAGAATGGCGTAAATAATGGCTTTTTTGCTAACCTTTTGGTACATCTGTTCCCAAAGCGGCGTGTTTTTGTATTGCTCTTCAATGGTTTTCAGCGCCCTGGCAATGGTGTTCGTACCACCCCAAGCCTGAAGGTAAATTGGCGCATCGTTGTTGTCCAACAACCGCCGTTTTATCAGTTCAGAGCCTGCGGTTTCCCGTTCCATTTCCCCTTCAAAATCAATATTGCCCACCCTAACCACGCTCCGCAAATAATCGGCGGTCGGATAGCCTTCGGCATGGGTGCTGAGCTTGGGATAGACCTTGTCGTATGCCCCAATCAGGCCGTCCATCCATTGGGTGCCGGGCCAGCGGAGGTCGGTTTTCTCGCCGTACAATTTGCGGGTCATTTCCATTTCCGAGGTGAACTTCGTCCCGTTTCCATCGCCCTTGTAGTGCCACATACTGCTGCTGTAAATCAGCCCTTCTATTTGGAACTCGTTGGAATAGAGCAACATACGGATATAGGAATCCACGTCGTCAATCTCGCCATCGGTGGTGATGATGGTGCGGGGTTTGGCCGAAGATTGCGCAGCAAGGTAACTGCAATGCAATGCGAACATCAAAAATGTGATAGCTATGGCGAGTTTGTTTTTCATCTTGGATTCTAATGCCTGAATAGTTAGTGTTTCGGCGACACAAGTTACGAATGCTTCGCACTTACGCTGATTATTTCAGTTTTTTGTTGCGAAGCAAACCAAAGTATTGCAGGGCAATGCAACTTGTAGATATAGTTGGTCATTTTGGCGATGAACGATTTTAGGTGATTTTGGTGAGTCGCACCAAATCAGTCTTTATTGGTTGTGGATTCCAAGCTGCATGAACAGATAAAGCAGCGCCCAGCGCTGTTGCTTGCGGTACCTCTGCGGCATAGATTTCCAATTCTGGAAACGCCTCGGCCAAGAGCTGCATATAAGCCTTGTTTTTGGAGAAACCACCATCTACAAAAATGCGCCGGACGGCTGATTTGCCAATGGCGAGCCGGGTTGATGCCACCTGTTTTTCGACCAATTTCTTCATGAAATTTGAATAAGCATCCATCGCATCGTAGAAATCAATGTACGAAACGCCCGCCTCTGATGGATTCGAATATTTGTAAAAATCCACTGATAAACCATAGTCTTTGGCAATCGCCTTTGCCCCTTCTTCATGCTCGTGGCCCCCGAAAAATCGGGCCGCCTTCACGGGCTTTCCCTCAAAGCTGAGGTAGCAAAGACAGTCTTGCGCCAGTTCTTCGGCAGTGAGCGGCTCGTCATTGAAGGGGTTCATGGAGATGCACCAAGTCCCCGTGGAAATGAGCACGAACGGCTCCTTGAAAGTGGTCAGATATGGAATAAGTGCTGCTGAACTATCGTGCAAGCCTTTTGGTGGGTTGGAAATGGGTGGGAACATGGCCAATATCCCCTCCGCCTTCACCCAGCCATGGTAATCGTTTTTTCGGAAGTCCCAGAGCATGGTATGGCAGCCCAAACTTGTCAGGTCGCTGCCCACTTCGGCGGGGTCATCGAACCAGCCAATTTTTCGGCCAACCACCCATGAAACGTATTGCGGCAAGTGGAGCGACCATTTTATTTGATTGAAAATCAATGGTTTGCGATGCTTTATCCAATAGAGTTGCAGCCCTGAATTAAGGTTGCCTAAGACTGGTGAGGCAGTTTCCAAAGCGATTTTTTCTTCACTTCCATAAATGTTGAAAAACTGCTTTTTCAGGTCATCAGGAAAGGGTTTTAGGTAGTTGTAGAGCGGGCAAACTGGATTTTCATCCGTTCCCAGATGCACGAAGCTGGCTCCATAAGCCGAAACATTAATGGCGCTGATATGGAACTGATTTCGAAGTTCTTCAACGGTTTTTTCTATCCAAGATGTCAAGGAAGATAGGTCTTCGCAAGGGTCTCCGTCGTCGTCGGTAGTTTCGGGCAGGGTATCGCTTTTTTCGAAGACGATGCGGTAGTCTTCGTTGAAGACGAAGGCTTTTTTGTTTGTTTTGCCGATGTCGAGGATCAGGATGTGGGACATTGTTGAAGCTTAGGGACGCAGATTTTTTAGTTAATTATGTTTCTTGATTTTGCTGCGCAAAATGTATTTTTTTGACGCAGAGGGACGCAGATTTTTTATGATTGGTTATGTTTCTTGATTTTGCTGCGCAAAACCATTTTCGACGCAGAAGGACACAGATTTTTTATGATTGGTTATGTTTCTTGATTTTGCTGCGCAAAATCGGGTTGAATATTGAAAGATAATATTATGATTTAGGAAGACGGTTTTCGGCTTGTTTGCGGGCATTGCTGAATACCCTTCGTTTTATCTGCAATTCCTCCCCAAAGTTGATTAGCAAGCCTACCTCAATATGAGTTGATTTAAGGTAATTAACTAATTGCACTTCATGTTTAGGATGAAGTTTTTCCACAGCTTTTAATTCAATAATTACAGCATTATTGGCAAGAATATCTGCTTTAAAATCACCAACCACTTCTCCTTCAAAATAGACAAGAATTGGGTATTGGCATTCCACCTTAAGCCCAGCCTTACGAAGCCGAATCGCTAATGAATTCTCGTAAACGGACTCTACAAAACCATACCCTAGTTTATTGTAAACATGGTAAGCCTCTTTTATAATAAGCGAAGTTAAGTCAGCATGTTGATAGTTTGTCAAGTCGCTCATAGTTTGAATTTTAAAAGTGAAATAATTTACCCTTTCGGCTTCCCAACCCGATTTTGCGAAGCAAAATCAAGAAACATAACCAATCATAATAAACCTGCGCCCTTCTGCCTCGAAAAATGGTTTTGCGAAGCAAAATCAAACATAACAAGTCATAAAAAATCTGCGTCTTTCTGCGTCAAAAAAATCATTTTGCGAAGCAAAATCAAACATAAAAAATCATAAAAAATCTGCGTCTTTCTGCGTCAAAAAAATCATTTTGCGAAGCAAAATCACAACCCCGTTGCCATGCCCCGCTCCCCTCTTTCTCCAATCAATCCCCTACGAACATTCACCTCCCTAAACAACCCAATCGGCTCCAGCGCTCCCCCACCCCGCAGCCTCGCCTCTGCCACCAGTGCCCGCACGTCTGTCCGGTAAGCGGCTTGCAAAAGCTCCTGACAGCGCACCGTGTCGTTCTCCAATTGCGCAACATTCAAAGCTATCCTATCCACCAAAAGTGCCTGGGCATAGGCAATCATTATCGCCTCTACCGATTGCAGCAAGTCCTCCAGCGGGTCTTTTACATTGTGCGAGGCGTCAATCATCAATGCGATTGCGGATTGCGGATTGCGGATTGCGGATTCGAGCGCGCCGCCTTCCACTAACTCATTGAAAATCAGGAACAACTGATAGGGCCGGATGCTGCCCACTGTTAAATCATCGTCTCCGTACTTGCTATCGTTGAAATGGAAACCGCCGAGCTTGCCCTCCATCAGCAGCAGCGCCACGATTTGTTCGATGTTTGCATTGGGCAGGTGGTGGCCGAGGTCAACGAGGGTATAGGCTTGCGGCCCCAATTTCTGGGAATAGAGCAGCGACTGCCCCCAATCGCCCACCGTCATGGAGTAGAAATTCGGCTCAAACGCCTTGTATTCGATGAACATTCTCCAATGCGAAGGCAGGGCAGCGTAGATTTCTTGCAGGCTTTCCAAGGTGTTCTGGAAGGCCCTTCGGAAATTCAGCTGACCGGGGAAGCACGAGCCATCCGACAGCCAAACCGTTAGCGACTCCGAGCCGAGCGCCACCCCGTGCTTTATCACCTCGACATTATGCTCAATGGCCTGTCGGCGCACGGCTTTGTCCACGTGCTGCAAGCTGCCGAATTTATAGCTAAGTGCCTGATTCTGTTGGTCTTGAAAGGTATTGGAATTCACCGCATCGAACTTGAGTCCGTGCGAGGCGGCCAGTTCTTGAATGGCTTTTCCATCCTTCGGAATATCCCAAGGAATATGCAAGGAGATGGCACCGCTCGCCCGGTTCAGGGCATGGAGCAGCCCCACGTCCTCGATTTTTTCCTCCAAACTGCGAGGTTCACCGCCGCCGGGGAAGCGACCAAAACGGGTGCCACCCGTGCCTAGCGCCCACGAGGGAATGGCTACCTGAAAATCCATCAGTTTTTGCAAAATCTCCCGCTCTCCCGTGATTTCGGAAGTGAGGAAGTCGAGCCGCTTTTTATGCTGCGCAATGCGGGGTTGGTTATGTGCTTCGATGTGTTGCTGCGTTATCTTCATGGCAGGTAAAAGACTTCTTTGAGTGGAGTGGAAACGGGTGAATTATCAGGATTGGCAGCCATGATGTCGCTCATGTACGCCCACCAGCGCTGCATGACGGGGTGTTTGGGCAATTCGTCGAGGGTAGCTGTGTCATCTATGTCCAAAACGCCGAAAAGTGTGTTGGTTTCTTCGTCCAAAAAGATGGAATAGTTGCGGATGCCCGTGCTGCGCAATAGGTCGGCAAGTTCCGGCCAGAGGGCATCGTGGCGGCGCTTGTATTCCTCGGACTGGCCGGGGTGGAGGTGCATTTTGAAGGCTTGTTTGGACATGGATTATTCAATTTTGATGATTCCTTTGTTTAAAAGGTCAAAGAACTTAGAAGGGTTAGTTACGAATCGGTGGGCATTGGAAGTTTGAACCAATTTGAAGACCAAATCAATTCTAGGTTCTATAAGATTACCCCTTTTGTCCAACAAAAGCATTTCATTTTTGGCACACAAGTCAAGCAAGGTAAATAGAAACTCATTTACCCCAAACCGAAGGTCGAAACGGAATCCAAACTCTTTAATACGCTTGGATACATTTTCAAACTCAATAAAAGCATCCTCATCAGCAATTTCGTCACCTGCATTTTTCCAAGAAATATATTCATCAAAATTGCCCCAGTTACTTCTTTTTGCAATTGAATCAACAACTTCAATAAATGCTATGGCATTTTTGTTTGAATTTTTCCACCAATCAAAAGTGAGTGCATCCTCAAAATTCGGCGAATCATCATTTCCATTGTATTTCAGGGTTTTACGATATTTTTCCCATGCCTCATAATCAATATGAAGCCGCTCAGGTACTTGTCCATATTTATCAAGTACCCCAGATTTTGGAATTACCGTAAACCCAAATTGGTAAATAGCCATAATTGAAACATTACCTTAAAAATCCCATCGCAACTCCACCATCCACGTTCAGCGCATTGCCCGTGCTTTTGCTCAGCAGCCCGCCCACGAGGGCGAAAACTGCATTCGCAATATCCTCCGGCAAGATGATTTCACCGAGCAGCGTGCGCTTGGCGTAGTAGGCGGGCAGTTCTTCCACCGTTACACCGTAAGCCTTCGCACGGCCCTCCGCCCAGCCGCCCGCCCAGATGTTCGAGCCAGCGATGACGGCGTCGGGGTTCACCATGTTCACCCGGATTTTGTCGGGGCCAAGCTCAGCAGCGAGGAGGCGGGTCATGTGCGCTTGGGCAGCTTTAGCAGCGCCGTAGCCCATATTGTTCGGGCCTGCCACCACGGCGTTTTTGCTCACGATGTTCACGATGTCGCCGCCAAAGCCCTGCTTGCGCATCACTTCCACGCCCGCTTGAGAGACGAGGAATTGTCCTTTCACGAGGATGTCCTGCAACTTGTCCCAGTCGCCAATGCTGTGCTCCAGAATGCCTTTCGAGATGCTGATTCCCGCATTGTTCACCACGATGTCCACCCCACCGAAGGCCAAGCAGGCCGCCTCGAATGCCTCGGCTACGGAATTGGAATTGGTGACATTTAGGGTGGTGAAAAAACAGCTTTCCGAAAGTTGAGAACTTTCGGAAAGTTGTTTTTTCACCTCCGCCAAACGCTGCTCGTCCACATCATTTATCACCACGCAAGCTCCTTCAGCAGCAAGCCTGTTTGCGGTCGCCAAACCGATGCCACCGCCGCTGCCCGTCACCAACGCCACCCGACCACTGAGCGGTTTTGGCTTTGGCATGCGCTGCAATTTCGCCTCTTCCAATAGCCAGTATTCGATGTCGAACGCCTCTTGTCGGGGCAGTGCCGTATATTCAGAAATGGCCTCGGCGCCCCGCATCACGTTGATGGCGTTGATGTAAAACTCAGCGGCCACACGAGCGGTCTGCTTGTCCTTCGCAAAAGTGAACATGCCAACGCCGGGGTATAAGATGACCACTGGATTTGGGTCACGCATGGCGGGGGAATTGGGGTGCTTGCAGGTATCGTAATAGGCGGCGTACTCGGCCCGGTATTGCTCGAATTGCGGTGTCAAGATTTCCGAAATCTCGAAGATTTCGGAAATCTGAGCGTAGGGCGAAAGCTGCAAAACCAGTGGTTGGATTTTCGTCCGAAGGAAGTGGTCGGGGCAGCTTGTACCCAGTGGTGCGAGGCGTTCGAGGTCGTTGGAATTGATAAATTCGAGCACCCGTTCATCGTCTGTGAAGTGGCCGATTTTGGGGGATTGCGGATTGCGGATTGCGGATTGCGGATTAATGCTGCATAGCCCTCGAAGGATGGGAGCAATGGCGGCAGCTTGTTTCTTGCGGAAGGAGCTTTCCGAAAGTTGCGAACTTTCGGAAAGCTCCTTCCGCAAGCCGCCAAAAACGGGGCGCTTTTTCCCCAGCCTGTTTTCAATAAAAACACTGGCCTGTTCTATGACTTCCAAGCTGTTGACATAGCACTCCTTTGAAGTATCCCCCCAGGTGAACAGCCCATGTCCTCCTAGTACGATGCCACGGATGCTGGGGTTTTCGGCGAGGCATTTTTCGAGTTGCAAAGCAAGGTCGAAGCCGGGGCGTTGCCAAGGCACCCAGCCCATTTTGTCCCCCCAGATTTCTTGCGTGATGGCCCGGCTGTCCTTTGCGGCAGCGATGGCAATGGCGGCATCGGGGTGCAGGTGGTCTATATGCTTGAATGGCAACAGGCCGTGCAACGGCGTGTCAATACTCGGTGCGGCGCTGTCAAGGTCGTAGAGGCAGTGGAGTTGCAGCCCCACGATTTCATCCTCAAACTCGATGCCCCGGTAGCGGTTTTTGAGCTGATGCAGCTTCTCGACGTACAGCCCGGCAATGCCCTTTCGGGTAAGCGTGCCGATGTCGCCACCGGAGCCTTTGACCCACATTACCTCGACCTCCTTGCCTGTGAGTGGGTCACGCTCAATGGTCTTGCAGGAAGTATTGCCGCCGCCGTAATTGGTGATGCGGAGGTCGGCCCCAAGGATGTTGGAGCGGTAGAGGAAGAGGGCGATTTGGTCGTCGCCTAGGGTGGCGGCGTGTGCATCGTCCCATCGATAATTGACGTGATTAAAGTTCACAACTTGCTGATTTACAAATTTTTAAAACTAAATTACAACTCCAAAATCACCCCCTCATACGCCCTCAATTTCCCATCCACCGAAGGCGTCTCGTAATTCCCAATCAGCAGCTTTGCTTTGCTCAAATCAAGCCCCGTGTTGGCAGTGGCTGGTTCAGCTTTGAAGTTCAGCAGCACGAGCAGTTTCTTGCCATTCAGCGAACGGGTGTAAGCAAAAACAGAGGGGTTTTCATCGTCCAGCAAATCCCAGTCGCCATAGACCAGTTCGGGGCGGCTTTTGCGAAGCGCCGTCATTTTGCGGAAATAGTTCAGAATGGAATTGGGGTCTTTGTCCTGCGATTCCACGTTGACGGTGGCGGTATTCGGGTTGATTTTCAGCCAAGGCTTGCCCGTGGTGAAACCAGCGCCCGGCTCTCCTTCCCACTGCATTGGGGTGCGCCCATTGTCCCGGGAGGAGATTTTCATGCCCTCCAAAAAGCGCTTCAGGTTGCCGCCCTTGGCCTTCACTTGGGCATAATTGGTCAGCAATTCGATGTCGTTGTAGTCCTCCACCCGCTCGAACTTGATATTGCTCATGCCGATTTCATCGCCAAAATAAGTGAAGGCCGTGCCCCTCATGCTGAGGATGAAGGTCTGGAGCAGCTTGCTCGAAGCGTCCCGAAACTCCGGGCTGTCGTTGCCCCAACGGGTGAGCATCCGGGGCTGGTCGTGGTTGGCGAGGTAGATGGTGCCCCAGCCCGTTTTGGCGAATGCCTCCGTCCATTTCTCATAGATTTTCTTCCATTTCACAAAATCGTAGCCCTTGGGGTCGGGCATTTTGTACTCCTTGGGCAGGTAGCCGAAGTCAATCGCCTCGAAATAATAGGCCATGTCGAGTTCCTTGCGGGCGGGGTCCACGAACTTCATCACCCGCTCCACATCGCCCATCGCCTCGGCAACGGTAGCCACATCGTATTTGCTCAGCACCTCCCGGTTCATCTCCTGCATGTACTCGTGCAGGTGTGGGCCACTGGCGTAGTACATGCCCCAATTGCCGTCATACTCGGCGGGCAAAGGCGGCCAAAGCGTGTCCTTCGAGCAAAAAGCGATGGCATCGAGGCGGAAGCCGTCAATGCCCTTGTCGAGCCAAAAGCGCATCATTTTATAAATCTCTTGGCGCAGTGCCGGGTTCTCCCAGTTCAGGTCGGGTTGGGCATCGGCGAAGTAGTGCAGATAATAGGAATCGGTCGCCTTGTTGTATTCCCAAGCATCGCCTTTTTCATCGAAAATGCTCCAGCGGTAGGGTGGCTTGCCCTTTTCGGCGGGCCACCAATGGAAGTAATTGTAGTACGGGCTTTGGCGACTGCTCCGAGCCGATTTGAACCACTCGTGCTGGTCGCTGCAATGGTTCACCACCAAATCCATGAATACTTTGATATCCCGCTGATGAAAGCCGGAGAGCAGCGTATCGAAGTCCTGCATCGTGCCGAACTCCTTCATAATCTGCTGATAATCAGAGATGTCGTAGCCGTTGTCCTTGTTTGGCGAGGCATAGATGGGGTTCAGCCAGACCATGTCCACGCCAAGGCTTTTGACGTAGTCGAGCTTGGAAATGATGCCCTTGAGGTCGCCAACGCCATCCCCGTTGCTGTCCTTGAAGCTTCGGGGGTAGATTTGGTAAACGACGGCTTCTTTCCACCATTCCTTATCGGGATTGGCGGTGGTGGAAGTTTGTGTGGCTGTTTTGCCAGCCTCATTGGATTGCTTGCAGGAAAAAATAAACAAAAGCAAAGCCAATGGAATAACCCTCATAATTGACTGATACATAGACATTTGCATTTTTTCACAAAGAAACTATCTTTCATTGAACGGATTGCCTTCTTGCTTCGCAAAAAAGAAGACCATTGTCAGTTTTGCGCTTCGGACACCAAAAGCACCCGCACCGGCCCCAGCAATCCGCTTGGCAGCAGCGGCTCGTTCCCCCGGTAAAATGGCATGGTGGTGTACGTGATGTTCTCCTTCATATTCGGTTGAGCATCGCCGATGAGGCGGTTCACCCAAAGGTTCGTCACCTTGATTTCCAATTGGTTGGTGCCTTTTTTAATGGCTTCCGTGATGTCTAACTCAAATGGTGTTTTCCAAGCTGTGCCAATGGGCTTTCCGTTCAGGCTGACCTTTGCGATGTTTTTCACGTCGCCGAGGTCTAACAGGTATTGACCACCATTTTCTATTTCCTTGATATTGAATGAATTGCGATAAGTGGCTGTACCTGAGAAATACTTGATGCCAACATGGTAATGCTCCGACCAGGAGATGAGCTTTTCAAAAAGTGCTGTCTTTGGTGCACCCCTTTTTTCTTGAAAATCCACCTGCCAAGTGCCGTTCATTTTGGAGATTTCATCACCAATTTGCTTAGGTAAAGTATGGCTCGTCTCGCTGGTTTTTTCCTTAAAAATAATAAAAGCAGCTCCCCAAGCTTCGAAACCCATTGGTACAATCGTGCGGCCATTCTCGATGCGCCATTCGAGTTTCAAAGTCTTGCCAGTTTGTGCATGCCATAGCTCGGGCACCTTGCCGCTCACCCGGAAACTCACCTCTGCACTGTTTTCCTCGGCGCTGCGGCTGTTGAGCCAGTAAATGTCCATATCCGCCGTTTTGCGGTGCACGTATAGCACCTTCGCCTTGCTGTTTTTAATGATAACATCTTCTGAAATCCCCTGTGATTTCAGCAAGTTAGCGGCTGGCTGGTTGGAAACATTGGCGTGGCCCCAAAGCTCGTTCACCACTGCTTGGAACTCAACAGGGTCGTCGCTCAGGCTCGGCGATTTTTGAGGCTTGAAACCCGTCACCTTTGCGCCCTCCTTCACCAAATCCCGCAGCTTT
>JADLHE010000266.1 GCA_020848965.1 Saprospiraceae bacterium | reverse complement strand
CCAAATCCACCAGCATGACGTGCTCGGCGTTCTCCTTGGGGTCGGCAGCGAGGGCCTCCGCACCGAGGCGGTCGGCGTGGTCGTCTCCTGTCCTTGGGAATGTTCCTGCGATTGGATTGATAAAAGCCTTCTTGGACTTGACTGCCAACTGCCCACTGCCAACTGAAGACTGTTTCAATCGCACTTGCGCTTCCGGCGATGAACCGAATATTTTATACCCACCATAATCAAAATAAAACAAGTATGGCGAGGGGTTCACGCTGCGCAAAGCCCGGTAAACATTGAAGTCGTCGCCCTGGAACTGCTGCGAAAACTGGCGGGCCAGCACGATTTGGAAAACATCGCCCCGCTGGCAGTGGTGCTTGCCGAGGGTCACCATTTTCACGTAATCCTCGTCGGTCATATTGGTCGCTTCCTCGCCGATGGTGCGGAACGGGAAATTGGGCACGGGCGCTACTTGCAGCAGGTTTTCCAGTTCGGCGAGCTGGCTGGCCTCGCCGGGCAGGCTGTTTTCCAGCACGGTCATCTGCTGGTTGAAATGGTTGATGGCCACGATAAAACGAGGCAATTGATAGCGGATGGTCGGGATGGCCCGCGCTGGCCGGACTGGGCTTTGGAGGCTGATTTTTTCGAAATGTTGCACGCTGTCGTAGGTGCAGTAGCCGAAAAAACCGTTGAAGCTGCGGGCCACTGGCTCATCGGTTTCGAGTTGTATTTTTTTGAAAAAATCGGCTAAAGCGGTCAGTGCCTCGGCTTTGTTTTTTAGGGTAAAATGGGTCGTTGCCTCGCCCGGCAATTGCTGCGTAACCTGCTCATTTTCAACGATAAACTCCGCCATTGGTGCTAGGCAGAGGAACGACACGCTGTTCTCGTTGCCGTGGTAGTCCGAGCTTTCGAGGAGCAGGGCACCGGGGTAACGGTCGCGCAGCCGCAGGTAGAGGCTGACGGGCGTGACGGTGTCGGCGAGGAGGGTTTTTATGATTGTTGATATTGTTATCATTGTTGGATTGTTGAAAAACAAAAAAGGCCCACCGTGAACGGTAGGCCTTTTTTGCAACATGAAAACATTGGGCAACGGCATACGGCTATCCACGGAAGTCGGGTTCCTTGAAATGCCACCACCAATTTTGGGTGGTTGTGCGTTGCGCTATGTTCGTTGTTGAAGTCATTTATTTTTTTGAATAACTGGCACAAAGAAACGGGTAGCTTGGTCATAAAGTCAATAGCCGCCAAAAAAAAAGCTGAAAAAGGCGGCGGTGGGATATTGCGCAAGCACCACTAAACCTCAATACAAGTTTTTTACATTTGCCAAAATAAAACGTTCGCTCATGAATTTTTATCAACTCTACACCGACCTCGACCTGGTTCGCACCGACGGCGAGCATTGGAGCATCCAGAGCCTATCGGACTTGGGCGGCCTCGATTATGAGCACCACAAAGGGAATAAAATCCCCCGGCAAGCAGACATTGACAAGCTCAAAGTCAAGGTTTGGGCGGACTGCCCACTGGCCGATGTGGTTTCCAAGAACTATTACGATTGCTTCTTCATTTCCAATCGGCTCCGTCAACTGATGGAGGGCTTGCGGCTGCCAGATGACCATGTTTTTTTCTTCAAAACAGCGGTAACTTGGCGAGGAAAGCAGCACCCATACCATTGGTTGCAGACCATTGAGCCAAGCAACCCGGATGACTGGATTGACTTTGCCGTTTCCAATTTCAAGTTCGAATCAGAAAAAAAGACAGTTCAATTGAATTCATTGAAGGAGTTGCAAAGCAGGATTTACGATGAAAAGTACGAAAAGAGCCCTGAACTCGGCCTCGGCATTGAATGGTTGAACAGCGAGGTCTATTTTAACGCAGTGTTTGCGGATTTAGACCTGTTCAGGCTGCCAGGTAAAGGCTTGGGGCGGGGGCTTTTTGCTTCGCAACGGCTTAAAGACTTGGCCGAGGCGCAGGGCATCAAAGGTTTGGGCTTTTTTGATTCGCCTTACGTAAAGGTTTCTCCCAACCGGAAGCCGCCAAAGCCTACCAAGCCGCCTGGAACCTTCGGCCTCCAGTTTTATGATTTTGACCGTTTTGCGGGAAATGATAACGAGCCAAAAGCCCCTGTTTACCAAAATACCGAGGCATGGCTCCAGCACCTTTTCGAGGTGTCCCAAAGTTCGACCGAACAGCGGATGTCCGTTTTGAACTTGGCCAAAAACGCAACCCGGCCTGCTATTGCAGTGGAGCGAAAAGGGTCGTTGAACCCAGCAACAATTGCCCAAAAACCTGACACAAGCCGCTACTTCGGGCGGCCCCAAGTGCCCACAAATTTCGAGTGGCCACGAACTGAGGGCGGGCAGGCGCTGGTTTTTGTTGCGCAAATAAACCTCCAATCGCTGCCTACGAACGCCGAACTGCCCAGCGAGGGCCTGCTGCTGTTTTTCTTGGATGTGTACCGCTCCACTGACGGCTGGCCTACCGAGCCCGACAGGTACCGAGTCTTTTTTTATGAAAAAACGGAGGGTTTCATCTTGGCCGACTTCCCCGATGACCTGCCCATCAATGCCGATTTTGAAGCCTACGCGCTGGCCTTCAGCACCCGGCTCGACCTGCCCGATGACCGTTGGCCCGAGCTTTTCACCGACGCTGAAATGCCGGAGAAGGAGGCTTATACCCAGTTTATCGGAAACCTTGACAGCGAAGAACTGGCACCAACCCCCAAGCTGCTCGGCTGGCCGAACTGCTGGCAGGACCATGTGGGCGTAGAGCTTGCGATTTGGCGGGACTTTGGTGGGAACTGGGATAGTTACGATGCCAATGAGGCGAAAATTAAGGAATCGGCGAAGGAGTGGCGGCTGCTGTTCGAAGCAGAGGCTGACCACCTTGGGCTGGAAGACCAACTGACAGACCCAAAGTTTTTTTTCATGATTCATCAGGATGATTTGAAGAAACGGGATTTTTCAAAAACAGCTTTGGCGGTACAGTCCACTTAACGAGGCATGATTTTCTGCAAGCCCGTGTTACATTTGCGCAAAATTCATCAAATGAAAAATGATACTTGGGAGCGCCTCCATTCCGAGCCAGAAATGGCAGACCTGAACCTGTTCAAAGCCCGTTTCGACCATTTACGCAATCCACGGAACGGCCAAGATGTGCGCATCGTCACCCTAACCGGCAATGACTCGGTGACGGTCATGGCTTTGACGCCGGACAACAACGTGGTCATGGCTGATAACTTCCGCTTCGGCATTATGGCCTACTCGTTGGAACTGCCTGGCGGCATGGTGGATGCTGGCGAAGACCACCAAGCCGCTGCCAAACGGGAGCTACTCGAAGAGACTGGATACACCGCTCCAGAATGGTACTACCTGGGCTGTGTTGGGGCAAATCCCGTGTTCATGGACAGCTATGTTCACCATTATTTGGCGCTCGGGGCTGTGAAAACTGCCAGCCAATCGCTCGATGATGGAGAGGACATTCGGGTACGGGAAATACACTTGGAGGACTTACGAACGATGCTTTTCAATGGCGAATTTATACACTCGCATACTGAAAGTTGTATGTTGAGAGCCTTCGGTCGGATTGATAAGGGAGTGTAATATTTTGGTATTGCTTTAACGTGGCATATCATTTGCCGCAGTGTCAACTTATGACGGAACAAAAAAAAGCTATGCAACACATCTATACCAAATGGCGCATTCCGTCATCCGCATTTCTGTTTTTGATAGCCTTGGTGCCAAACGCTGCGTTTGCTCAAATTGTCCCACAGAATAGTTCCAAGGCCTTAAAAGAGGGAATTACCTGCCTGAACGAAGAAGAGTTTATCCTAGCTAACGACTTTTTCACCCAAGCCCTGTATTTAGCAAAGGCGGAGAAGGACACCGCAAACTTGGTGGAATCCTACTACCAACTTGCGCTCACCAAATTTTGGCAAGCGAACTACCAAGCTGCCAACGAAGACCTCTATTTGCTGCTGCATGAATACCCGCAGAAGTTGAATAGGATTGACTCCATGGCCATCCTCCGATTGGTTTCCCAAAATCATTTCTACACTGGCAATTACGACCTAGCGCACGAAATAGCCCTTAACCGTTTGAAGGCTACTGAAATGGTGCAAGATTCCTATAACCTTGGCTTGAGCTATCAGGTGCTGAGCGAAATAGAAGTGCGGCAGAAAGACTATAAAAGCGCCTTGGAGCATTTGAAGCATTCCACCGTCATTTTTGAAAAACTAAACCTCCCTTCCGAGCTTAGTTTCAATATGGATTTGATGGGGGACATCTACCATAACACGGGCAAATATGAGGAGGCTTTGGCGTCCAAGATTAAATCTTGCGATATTATTGACACTGCCAAAAGTGCTTACAACAACGCCTATTGCAACTATACCATTGCGCTGACCTTGAGCAAATTGGGGCGCTATGATGAGGCGATAAAATTGTTCAAAATTGCTTTGGCAACCTTTGTCAAGGCCGACTTACCAGAAGAAATAGCCTTGACCAGGGCTTGCTTGGGTGAGACGATGGCCAGTTCTGGCCAATGCAGCAAAGGGATTGACCTGATAGAAGAGGCTTTGAAAGAAGCTGAAAAGCTAAGCATGAGCCCGCTCAGGCGGGATGTACTCGGGAAACTGGTGGAAGCCAATAAACATTGCAAGTTGATGGAGGCCGCATTTCTTTTTCAAGAAAGGTACATGGCCGTCAATGATAGCTTGAACAACCAAAACACCAGGGTGCACATCGCAAGCCTGACCAACGACTATCAATTGAAAAAGAAAAGTGCCGAGCTTGAGCTGCTTAAACAAAAGGAGCAGAATAATATGCACTACATTATATCCCTAGTGACGGGGGTACTGCTGCTGCTCGGTTTCACCGCATTTATCCTTCACCTCCTCAAAAAACAGCAGGGTTACAGCGAGCAATTGCAGGTAAAAACCAAACAAATTGCGCAGCAATACGACGATATCCACCGCACCAACGAAAAGCTGAAGGATGCCAACAAGGAATTGGAGCAGTTTGCCTACCTCGCTTCCCACGACCTCAAAGCTCCCCTGCGCACCATCGGCAACTATGCCTCCCTTATCAATCGGCGCTACTCCAACCAACTCGACCAAGATGGCATTGCCTTCCTCAAGTTCATTACCGAAGCGGCAAGGCACATGAACAACTTGTTGGAGGATATTTTCACCTATTCAAAATTGGATAAAACAGAAATGAAATGGTACCAAGTGGACCTACAAGAGAAACTTGACCTTTCTTTGGAATTATTGCGGGAATTTATTGAAGAAAAAGGGGCCTTGATTCACACCAATGAAAGGCTGCCGGTGGTGGAAGGCAACCCCACGCAGTTGTACCAACTCATCCAAAACCTCTTGGACAATGCCTTGAAATTTGTGCCGGAAGGGCGGCGGCCCGAAGTTTCCATCCAAGCCAGCAACGGTGATGGATTCTACCATTTCCAGTTCAAGGACAACGGCATCGGCGTGCCGCCCAACAAACAGGAAGAGGTTTTCACTATTTTCAAGCGGCTGCACTCCAAGGAAGAATACAAAGGCACGGGCATAGGCTTGGCCATTTGCAAAAAAATCGTGGAGGCACACGGTGGCCGCATCTGGATTGAGTCAGATGGTGTCATGGGCACGACGTATCATTTTACGCTGCGCAAATCGGCTGCGCCAAAAGCTGCCTAAAATTCCTTCGCAGTTTTTATTTCCTACCTTTGCCTATCCCGCTGTTCCAAGAAAATTATAACAACTGTGAAGAAACTCCTCCACTTGGCATGCTTGTCAATCCCTTGCCTTTCGCTGGCGCAAACTTTTTCTGGCTCCTTCAACCTCCCCATCCCCGACGACGGTACCACGGGCTATTACGACATCGAAGTGAGCGGCTTGCCTTCGGAAACCAGTGCCAATTTCGGCGTCGAAACCATCTGCTTCAACTTGACGCATACTTGGAATGCCGACCTGAACATCAGCCTCGTAGCACCAAATGGCGTTGAGGCAGAACTCAGCTCCGGCAATGGCGGCGATACCGATGGCTATCTGCAAACCTGCGTGAACGCCAATGCACCGCAGGCCATTTGGGAGGCAGGCTGGCCCTACACTGGCATCTTCCGGCCAGAAGGCTTTCTCAGTATTTTTCAGCACGGGCTGAACCCAAACGGCACTTGGCGACTCAAAGTCTTCGATACTTATGCCTTTGCCGATGCGGGAACGCTCTTTGACTGGAGCATCAGTTTTGGCCCAAACCCCGCTACTTCGTACCCTTTTTTATCCTCGGAATTGCCCATCGTGAAAATCTCCACGGGCTGGCAAGTCATAGCGGCAGACCAAAAAACGACCTGTTCCATGCAAATCATCGACAAGCCCGGCCAAACGAATTTTGTGGATGACCCCGCCAATGCCTACGATGGCCAAATCCTCATCGAGCAACGGGGCAACAGCTCGCTTTGGATGCCCAAAAAATCCTACAATTTCGAAACGCAGTTGCCAGACAGTTCCAACAACGATGTGTCTTTGATTGGCTTGCCCGCCGAAAACGATTGGGTACTGCTCGCCAATTTTTCCGATAAAACCTTGATGCGCAACTACTTAGCGCAGACTTTTTATGAAAAAATGGGCCGCTATGGCCCACGCATGCGCCACTGCGAACTCCTCGTTGACGGCGAATACCAGGGCATTTACCTCCTCGGCGAGCGCATCAAACGGGACAGCCAGCGGGTGGATATTGCGAAGCTCGACCCCGAGGAGAATACGGGCGAGGACGTCACGGGTGGTTATATCATTAAAATTGACTGGCAAAACGGTTCCAATACAGGCGGTTTCCAATCCCAGTTTTACCCGATGGGCAATACCAGCGACCGCCTCTACTACCAGTTCCATTATCCGGCTTCCGACGAGATTTCGCCAGCACAGGCCGAGTACATCCAGCTGTATGTGGACAGTTTCGAGCAGGCCATGAACAGCCCCAACTTCCAAGACCCTGACCTCGGCTGGCGCAGGTTTGCCAGTGAAAAATCCTTTACCGACTTCATCCTGCTGTACGAACTATCGAACAACGTGGATGCCTACTGGCTTTCCACCTTTCTGCACAAGGACAAAAACGGCAAGCTGAAGGCAGGCCCGCCTTGGGATTTTGACCTTGCGTTCCGCAATGCCGACTATTCAGACGGCTGGCTGACCACGGGTTGGCGCCATGATTGGCTCGCCAACAATACCCCCCTCTTGCCTTTTTTCTGGCAGCGCATCTGGCAGGACACCGACTTTGCGAAGCAAGCCGCCTGCCGCTGGCATGAACTGAGGGAAGGCCCACTGCACACCGACAGCCTCACGGCCATCATCACCGAGCGTGCGGCAGCCTTGGAAGGCACCCAAGCCGACAATTTCACGGTTTGGGACATCATGGGCACCTACGTTTGGCCGAACCCGCAACCCATTCCGCAGTCCTACGCCGGGGAAATCAGCACACTGAAAACATGGGTGGCCCAGCGTGCCGCTTGGATGGACGCCAACCTGCCCGTGGGCGATTGCTCGGAAGTATCCGCCGTGGGCGAAGTGGAAAATGCCTGGAACGGTACGAATGTTTCACCGAATCCCTTTGATAATCAATTGGTTGTGAACGGCCCCGCCCATTTCGACCTGCGCCTGACGAATGCACTCGGCGAGCTGGTCTGGCAGGCTTTTGATTTGAAAAACAAGGCCGAAATCCAAACCAACGGACTGCTTCCCGGTTGTTACTGGCTCACTGCCACCAGCGACGGCAAGGTCTGGAGCAAGCTGATAGTGAAGCAGTAACACCCAACGATACCTAAAAATCAGCCTCAAAAAACAACATAACCAACCATAAAAAATCAGCGTCCCTCAGCGTCAAAAAACACTTTTTGCGCAGCAAAAAATAACATAACCAATCATAAAAAATCAGCGTCCCTCAGCGTCAAAAAACACTTTTTGCGCAGCAAAAACTAAATAACGAATCATAAAATCAGCGTCCATCAGCGTCAAAAAAACGCTTTTGCGCAGCAAAAAAACCACACTCAACATGGAAAAAACAAAAATCACTATCAACAACAACGGCTCCATCAAACTGGACGGCGACTTCGAAATCGTTGACCCACAAGGCAACGCCTATGGCCTCCAAGGCCGCACCATCGTCTCGCTTTGCCGCTGCGGACACAGTGCTAACAAACCTTTCTGCGACGGCGCCCATAAGGCGCACGGCTTCCAACACGAGCCAGTAGCATTTGATTTGCCACCGAAGAAAGTAGCCTAAGTCACACAGTAAAACAAGGTCCAGAGGTGACACTTTCAGCCGAAGGTGTCACCTTTGCTGTTTATACAATCTGCCATGAAAAAACTATTGCCACTCCTACTTGCCTTTTTTTGCTTCGCAACCACCTCACTGGCGCAAACACCGGGGAAAACGCTCCGGGGCACTGTGACGGATGCAGACACGGGCGAACCGCTGGTCGGGGCCGCTGTCCTATTGCCCGAAACCAAGCCCGTCATTGGTGCAACTACCTCATTGACAGGCAATTACTCAATAGAAGGCTTGGCGGTTGGGCGGTATCAGGTTAAGGTCAGTTATTTGGGCTACGAGCCATTGACCATTGCCGAGGTGCTGATAGAATCGGGTAGGGAAAAGGTGCTAAACGTGCAATTGCGGGAGCGTTCTGACAGCTTGCAAACGGTTGTCATAAAGGCATCTTCGGCCAATAACTCCGCCTCGGCCTCCATCAATCGCCTGAACTTCAGCGTGGAGGAGCAGTTCCGATTCCCCGGCACCAATTTCGACCCGGCCCGTTTGGCGATGGCCTATCCCGGCGTTGCGGGCGACAACGATGGCACGAACATCATTTCCGTTCGGGGCAATTCGCCCAATGCCCTGCAATGGCGGCTGGAAGGCGTGGAAATCGTGAACCCGAACCATACGGCCAATGCTGGCACCTTCGGAGACCGCCCGACGGGGGCAGGTGGTGGCGTCAACATCCTCAGTGCGCAATTGCTCGGCAGCAGTTCAATGCTCACGGGGGCTTTCCCAGCGCAATACGGCAATTCCATCGGCGGCATCATGGACATGTCGTTCCGAAAGGGCAATGACCAGCACCACGAACTCATTGCGCAAGCAGGTTTTATCGGCATTGAAGCGGCGGTGGAAGGGCCGATTTCAGTTGGCAGTTCGGCAGTTGGCAGTGGGCAGTCAGGTACTGGGATAAACAGCAGGCCGTCTTTTTTGGCAAATTATAGGTATTCGTTCACGGGCTTGCTCACGGCGATGGGCGCTGATTTCGGGGACGAGGAAACGGCTTTTCAGGATGTGGCCTTCCATGTTGCCCTGCCGGGCAAAAAAGGGGGCAATTTCACTTTGTTCGGAATGGGCGGCAAAAGCAGCACGCTCTACCGTTCGCCCAACCCCGATTCGGCGACGATTGAAAAAGAGCTTTTCAATATTGATTTTTACTCAAAAATGGGCGCTGCGGGCTTTACCTACGTGAAGCCATTGGGCAAAAATAGCATTTGGCGCACGGTGGCCATTTTGTCGGCATTGGAACATACACGAACGGCTGATTTGGTGGGGAATGGCGAACGCTGGGAAGATGATTTGATGCAGGAGCGTAAGGCGAGCTTTTCCACTGTTTTCACGCATAAAATAAACGGGATACACCGCTGGAAAGCTGGTGTTGAAGCAATGAATTACGGCGGCGAGTACGGTACTTTTTTTAAAAGGCCGACGGTTCTGTGGGAAAATGGTGGCACAGCGGCTGGTTGGGTGGCGCAGCCTTATTTTGATTGGCAGATGAATTTAAGAGGATTGGAAATAATAGCCGGGCTACATACCAGCTTATATACTGTGCTAGGGAATGAAGTGCTGCCAGAACCCCGGCTTAGTTTGGGATATCAACTTGGTCAGGGGCGTTTGAGTCTCTCTTATGGCCTACACAGCCAGTTGTTGCCCCTCCAAGTGAATGCCCTTAAATCCAAATTTGCGACTGAATACCCTGCCACACCACGGGCACATCATGCTGTTTTGGGTTACCAAAGAAGCCTTGCCAAGTCATTGATATTCAAGGCGGAAGCCTACTATCAGCATTTGTTCAAACAGCCGATTTACTATGCAGAGCATGGCACGGTTTCCTTGCTGAACATGGTTGATTTCTCGCAGGCTTATTTTAACAATACTTCGGGGATTGTGCCAGGTGAATTCAAGAGCCTTGGGCGGGGGCGCAACTACGGCCTCGACCTTTCCCTCCAGAAATACCTGACTGACCGTTTTTTCTTTTTACTGGCAGGGTCGCTTTACCACTCACAATATTCCACCCCAAGTTGGATACAAAGAAAATTGCGCAGCACCCGCTTTGACGGCGGCCATACGCTGAACCTCACTGCTGGGCGGGAGGTTGCGCAGCAAAAAAACGGCAAGACCATCATTAACGGCATCAGCAGCCGGATGGCTTGGCTCGGAGGCTTTCGGGATACGCCCATTGATAACGCTGCTTCGGCGGCGCTAGGTTACACGGTTTATTTTCAAGACAAAGCTTATTCCGAAAAGCTGGAAGACTATTTCCGCATTGACCTCCGCCTCTACAAAAAATGGAACAAGACGGGCAAAAACTCCATGTTGTCCCTTGATATTCAGAACCTTACGAGCCGGAAGAATATTCAGTACCACTACTTCGATACGGTACAAGGCAAGGTATTGGAGAAGCGCCAACTGGGCCTGATTCCGATACTGACTTGGCGGGGAGAGTTTTGACGATTTTGGATTTACGATTTACGATTGGGGAGTCTCAGCGTTGCCCCAAATCGTAAATCGTAAATCCCTAAATCGTAAATCCGCAATCGTTATTCCTTAATGACCTTCAAGGTCTGTTGCGCCCCATCCACATTGATGTTCAGGAAGTAAACACCGGGAGCAATGCCCTTGTCGGAGCAGTCGAAGCCGAAAAGGTGGTCGCCGGCATTCATTCGGAGCTTGGAGAACAATGGCGCAACTTCACGGCCTGCCACGTCCAACAAACGCATGGAAACCACTGATGCATCTTCCAAATGGTAGCTCACCGTGAACTGCTGCGTGAACACCGAAGGCAATACTTTGGCATCGAACTGTCCAGCCAACACCTCTTCATTGCCAGAGGGGATAAAATTGAAAACTGCTGTGATGGTGTCGCCCTGGGTCAGGTTCACCGCCGTTTCCAATTGGGTTTCATCGGCGAAAGTGTGGTGGTTCGATTTCCAGAAACTGAAATTGAAACCCGGCCCCGAAGGCGCTACTTTCAGCTTGGTGTCAATGCCGCCAAAGAAGGGCGTATTGGCTGGTAAGCTATTGTAAGTCAATGAGTTGGCGTAAATGGTGCCGGCCCCTGGAGGCTCGGTCATCAGTACAACATCATAAGGCCCGGTTGTTTGATAGCAATCGTTCAGGCCCGTGCCACCGTTGAGGTGCTCGCAGCGGCGCTCGATGAAATAGCGGAGGCGTTCCACATTGTCTTGCCATTGTTGCACCGTGCCGCCCCATCGCTCGATGTGCATGGGCATTTCGGGGGCAATTTTGGCAATGGTTTCATCCAAATAGTTCAACATATTGTCACAACTGAACACGGTCTTGAACAGGTCAGCTTGCCGGGTCACGTAGAACTGGCGAAACTCAGGGCTTTGGTTTTTCAGCTTGTTCAAGATATTGATATGCCGCTGTGGCTGTGGGTCCCACCAGCCCGTGAGGTCAATCACTTCGGGGTTGCAAGGCAGGGCAGTGGCGCTGGTATCGGGTATGCCGGTGTAGTTGATATAATAAGCGAAAGTGGCGTCCAAGTCCCAAAGGATATAGCCCCATTTCTGGTGCGTGCCTTCTGGGTTGAGTCCACGCCACCAGCCAGTGTTCCAGTTGAGCCAGTCGCTGGCCACCGTGAAGGAATTGGCGATGAAATAATCGCAAAGGCTTTGCACATCGAGCTGGCTTTTCACGTAGGCGTAGTTGTTGGGGTCGGCCATGTCGTTGTTTTCGATGAAATTGTAGAAGTTCTCCCAATTCTGAAAAGCTGCGCCAGTGGCGTCATAAGCGGCCCAAGAATCGCCCCAAGTGAGCAGGTACTCCAAGTCGTATTTGCCTTGGTTGTGCTCATATTCGGTTTGGTCATGGTCGTCGGGCAGCGAGCGAAAGTCGTACACACCCCAGTATTCGCCATTGAAATAGACGATGATTTTGGAGCTGTAGCGTACGTCCACGCTCATGTCGCCGAGGGCGGCGAGGTTGTGGATATAGGCGTCCCGGACGTGGGCGCTCACGGGCTGCCCAAATTCCGTATAGTCACTGCCGCCGGGGTAGTTGTCGT
>JADLHE010000265.1 GCA_020848965.1 Saprospiraceae bacterium | reverse complement strand
TCGCACAAAAAGCCCCGTGCTTTCCTCTACCGTGGGGCACTCGCTGCGGGAGAACTTGCCGATAGCTTCCCGCAGTGGCATCACCGATTTGCGCAGCGCCAACATCTGAAACTTGAGGTCGAGTATATTCTCTTTCACTAGCCGGGTGGGCTTTAGGGTTATCTCTGCTTCCAGTTCCTCCATCCTTGCCTCAAACTTGTCGAGCACGTCGAAATAGTTGTCCACAATGCTGTCTATCAAGGCATAGGCAAGGTAGTCGGGCCGACGGGTACGAATGCGGCCACTGCCCGTTTCGAGGCGCTCCCGCACGGCTTTAAAGGTGTCGTCCTCGTTTTCTTGGAAGGTGATGATGAAGTTGTCGCTGAAATAGATGCCAATTTGTTCAACGTTGAGTTCATGGTTGAAACTATCGTAGGAAAGTGCCTGTACCACGATGAAAACCTCGTTGCCATACTCCTCGAATTTTGGCCGCTGCTGGGTGTGCAGCACATCCTCCAGCACGAGCGGGTGTATTTTGAACTGCTCGCCAATCCGCTCAATCAGGCCCACATCGTGCAGGCCCATGATGTCGAACCAGTTCACGGAGTTGGGGTCTATCGCCAAAGGGTCGCCCGATGGAAACTTCTTGGCCTCGTACCCTTGCTGGTTGTAGCGGATGCGCATGAGCACGGGCTGCTCCATGCGGCGCTCGCCGGTGAACTCCAAGGTGCCGGGCGGTGCGCCAGGCCGTTTGAGTCTTTTCCTGAATGGCTTTTTTGATTTCATATAAAAAAACAGCGCCGCCAAGTTACAATCTTGGCGGCGCTGTTTTATAAAAACAATGGAACAATGAAGCCATTAAAGCATCACTTTTCCTTCGCTGTCACCTTCTTGTGGTTCTCAATGATTTCCGGCAACTGCTTCACGCCCACCCGGTTGGCGATGATTTTCTTGTCTTTATCCAAGATGTATAGCTTGGGCAGCGAGGTGCCGTAGTAGAGTTGCAAGGCTCTTGCCCGACTGTATGGGTCGGCGGTGATAATCCAAGGCATTTTCTTTTCATGGATGTTCTTCACGGCATCCTCCAGTTCTGTATGGCTGGCGGAGGAAATGGAGAAGATTTCCACACCCTTGTTTTTCCATTCTTCATAAAAAGGAATCAACTCCTCTGTCATGTGCTTGCAATGGCCGCAATTGGGTTTCCAAAGGAAGATGATGGTATAATCTGCCTTTACATCGTAAGGGCTAATGAGGTCGGTGGTGAACTTGTCCTGCACAGGGTCGTAGCGCTGTACCCGCACGTTCGGCGCCTTGTTGCCAATGAGCACATTGCTGTTCATATAGGCATCGTCCGTGATTTTCTTGAGGTTCTCCGGCGTCACCCAATCGGCGATGCCCGATTTGTAGTATTTATCAGAAAGATAGACGAAAACGGCGTCAAGCCCCATGATTTCGGGGGTGTAATACTTGTTCAATAGATAAGGCAACAGGTATTTGAACAACTCCACATTGCCCCTCGATTTTTCCACCAACCATTCAGCGGCGACCTTCACGCTATCGGGCGATTGCAAGGTCATTTTGTCGAGGAAGCGGTCTGCTTTTTCCTTCAAATATGGGGTGTTCACCCAAACTTCATCCGAAAAATCGAAGCCGTCCCAGAAATGCGAGCGGTAATAACGGAATTGGAAAGTACTGTCAATCGTGCCGTCGGCCTTTTTCGGCGGTTCTGGTATTTCAGGTTCCTGAAAAGCGGCAATCAGCTTGGCGGTGTAGGTGCCGGGATTGTCCTTGATGAACTTGTTCTGGCGCTCCCGCACATCTTTGCTCAATTCGTCTGCCTCTTTTTTCAGCTTCGCCTTTTTCTTTTCGTCCGTTTCGGCGGTGATTTGGTCCTGCAATTTTTTCGACTCCTCCACCTTGCTCGACATGTAGCGCTGGTAGTCTTGCAGCAACTCGTTGTCCTTTGAGCCTTTGGTTTTAAGGTTCAGGCCAAACTCTGGTGCCTTCGTCGAAACCGAAAACCGCTGCTCGGCCTTCGTCACCACGAACTCGAAATACTTGTTGTCGGGTGGCATGAGCACCAGATAGACGCCCGGCGGTAGCGCCTCCTGTCCTTCGAAAACATATTTACCGTTGACGACCGTGGTGGAGTCCTTCTTGAAAACCTTGTCGGCCCGGCGGAAGCCGAGGAAGGTTTTCTCGCCCGTGTAGCCGTCAATGGTTACGTCAATTTTATAACCTTCGCCCTGGGCCATCAAGCCGGAGTTGAGCAACAGAAATTGTATCAGCGAAAAAATAAAAACGCAGTGCTTCATGTTTTGGGAAAGTTTTTTTGAATTAGCCTACAAAATTAGGGGGTTTGCAACTGCAAGGCGAGCAGGGAGGCACGGATTAAGATATTGTTTGAAAAAAAATGGCTCAAAACCATCGCCTAACCTGCTTCATGTAAGCCGAATACGCTTCCCCGTGTGCTTTCAGCAAATACGCCTCCTCCATTCGCACCTGTATTTCCAGTACCATCCAAGTCAATGCAGCGGCGAGCAGCGTCAGGGCATTGGGCAGCACGAGGAACAGGCCCAGCATGGTGAGCAGCATCCCCACGAAAACGGGGTTGCGGGAGTAGCGGAACAGGCCGCCTTGCACCAGTTCCGTCTTGGCGTTTTCATCGAAACCGACCCGCCACGAACGGGCCATTTGCGCTTGCGCAACCAGTACCATTATCAGTGAAAAATGTAGCAGCGCCAGCCCCGCCCATTGCGCCGAAGGGCGCACCAAATACTCGGCGGGCAGCAGGTACGGCTCCCATTGCGGAGCAAAGGCATGGATGGCCAGGACTACAAACGCCAGCCCGAATAGCAACTTGAACATGCGCCCAATAAAGCCCTGCGCTGAGTCGTCACGGGGCACCACGAACACCTCCTGCCCCGTCGCCCGTTTCATGCGCCAGCGAGGTAATAACATGGTGAGCACCACGTAAGCGAAGAAGAAAAGCAGCAGGTAGTATTTCATTGGCCACAAGGTTTTAAGGAATGAACGAGGCATTCACCCCTCATTCCTCGCTCCTCATTCCTGTTTTCAGTCTTTTATCGCTTTCGCAAAAAACGCCTCCACTTCAGCCGCCGAAGGTTGCTTGGCTGGTCTAACTACCCGAAAACCCACGAAAGGGGAGTCGGGGTTCCACCATTTGCTTTTGGGTATCTGCGGGTCACGGGCCTGCCACCTTGGCTCCGATTTTTTGCGGAACTCGCAGGTACATTCCTCGGCGTTGTTGTCGTAAGAGCCGCCTTTCACCGTGCGGGAGTGACG
>JADLHE010000264.1 GCA_020848965.1 Saprospiraceae bacterium | reverse complement strand
TTCGATGCCGCCGCCGTTATTATTTATGGTTGCGAGCGGTTGATTTTCTGAGGAAAATCAACCGCTCGCAACCTTCTTGTCTGTAGTATTTGCTCAGTTACCAAGTTTTTTCCGAAGGAAAGCAAGCGCCAATTTGTTAGCTTCCTGTGCAGCCGCTTCGTTGTAACGTGGGCTGGTCGGGTTGGCAAAAGCATGGTCGGCCTCAAACCAATGGCTCTCCACCCGTTTATTGGTAGCCTTGGCCAATGCCTCGAATTTGCCGATTGCATCTTCATTAATCCATTTATCCTGCTTCGCATAAATGCCGAGCACGTCGCAGTTGAGCGGGGCGAGCTCTTCCGCTTTTTCCACGGGCATACCATAGTATATGACACAGCCCACGCCATGCACATCGGCCAATATGCTGCTGCGCAACGACCAGCCGCCACCGAAGCACCAGCCAATCGTGGCCACCTCGCCGTCTTTTCCAGCGTAGGACAAAGCTGCCTTTACAATGGCTTCCCGGCGCTCTTGCGTGACGCTGCCCATGAGCTTGCCAGCTTCGTCGGGGTTGTCGGTCATCTTGCCGTCGTAGAGGTCGAGGGCCATGACGGTTACATTGCCAAGGCTATCCGCCAAGCGGTCGGTCTCCCGCTTGATTTGGTCGTTGAGGCCCCACCATTCATGAATCACAAAAAGGAATTTGGTGGTGCGTGGCTCTGCCTTCACAACGTAAACCTTGGTCAATTTGCCATCGGGCGCCCGTAGGTCAATCATTTTGCCACGGCCCTGATAATCAATGGATTGTGGAACTTCGTGCGCATTGATAAAATTGGCGTCTGCCGTGAATTTCGACATTGCATCGCCACCTTGTTCGGCCACCACATCGCTGGTACAGCGGCTGAGGGAAAGTATTGCGAGCATTGCGAAGCTGTAAAGGAAAATCTTCTTCATGATGGTGTTTGATTTGATTGCTCCTAGCCTGACTCAACATAAAATAGTTTGAATGTAGAGCCTGACATTGCGAAGCGTGAAACTTATTGCCCAAAAGTAGGCAATGTTTTAGAGAAGTTGCTTTGCTAACGAATCAACGACGCAATATTGAAAATCATTTCTAAAGGCCATTCTGAAGGCATGATTTTTCCCGATAAATAAGAATTTGCTGGTATTAATGTAAAAAAATTATCGCACAAATCACTTCTTGTATCGGGAAAATATAGTTAGCTTTGTTACATGTTCAATACTGCAATAAGCATATCATCAGTTTCCAATTCGACGAGGCCAGTCAAAAAGGGTTCTCTTGCCGATCATGTCAAGCTTTACAGTAAAGAAATTGAGAAAATCATAGCAAAAAATAGGATTGAAGAGTTCGCTGGTCTAGGCTATGGGTGGGATGGTTATGATGGAGAATCCGTAAGTGGAGCTACTTTGGAGCTATCTAAAACTATTGCTGAAATAATGGTTGATTGTAGCATTCATATAGATTTTATCGTTCCGCTTCGCAATGGTGGGGTTCAATTCGAATTTCAATTGCTTAATAATGAATGCGAAATCGAGGTCCATCCAAATGTTTTAATTTACTTCTTGTGGTACGATTCGCTTGGAAACTTGTTGGGGAAAGAACAAATAACTATTACTCAACTGAAAAAATTTGCTAGTTGAATACTTACGAAATTACTCCTAAAGACATCCTCCTTCGCAGAATTCCGCTTAAACCGTCTCACATTTTTCAAGGTCGGATAACAAGCGCCTGCTTCAAAACTAAACCTAACGAAAATGGATTGTCTGTTGATATTGAGGCGCTTGTAATAGATATTCCTAGCAGCTATAATATGGATACTCATACATTGGCACGGGTTTCTGCCTCTGTCCCCATAGAACTTGGTTATGTTTGTAAATACGATCCGGTAGAAGGAAACAATGCACATGCCCTTATCACTGGAGATACGTGCCCAATAGCAAAGAAATTGGCACTAGCTGCTCAAGTCATTGATACATCCATTTTGGATAAGTTCTAACTGCATTATTTTTCACCCTCCCCCATACCCGACATCCGCTCTTTCAAGTTCTGCACAATATGGAACTCGCTCAGGAAGACCGAGGCCACCGTCCGTATGACCATATAGCCCGGAATGGCCAGCACCATGCCCATCACTCCGCCGATTTGTGCACCGACCAGCACCACGAAAAATATCTCCAAAGGATGCGTTTTGAGGGTACTGGAGAAGATATAGGGCTGGGTCAGGTTGTTGTCAATGAGTTGGCAGCCGAAGAAAACACCGACGACTTTTAGCACCATTGGCAGGGTCTGGTCATAGAAATTCAGGTCGAGGTTGGAAGAGATGGTGAACACCACCCCGAAGACCATGCCCACGATTGGGCCAACGTAGGGTATCACGTTCATCAAGCCACCGAAAACCCCGATGAGCAGGGCGTTTTTGATGCCAAAGGCCCAAAGCGCAATCGTAATCATGAGCGAAAAAGCCAATAATTGCAGCAGCAATCCCCGGAAGTATAAGGCGAGATTCTTGGCAATCTCCGAAAGGGCATGCTTGACTTGAGAGTCGTATTGGCTGGGCATGAGCGAGGAAAGGAAATTGACGAAAATACCCTGCTCCTGTAGAAAGAAAAAGCTGATGAAAAGCACCGCACCAAAGGTCACGCCGATATTGCCAGCCGTGGAGAAGAAGCCACTGATATATTTCTTGATGGATGATGGCTCGAAAGACCCCGTCAGCCGCTCCTGCAACTGCTGCTCCAACGGCACATTGGCATCCACTATGCCGTAGCTGGCGAGTCGGGTTTGCAGTTTGGTCAGTGGTTCTTGTAGGGCTTGGCCAAGTGCTGCGTAATCAACGTGCGCAAGGTTGTTTATTTGGGTGATAATGGGTGGCACGAACAGCATCACCAGCAATACCAGGCTCAGCATAAACGTAACCAGCGTAAGGCCAGCCGCAAGGTTGGAGCCGACCTTGAATTTGCCAAGCTTCATTTTCCCGTAAAAGCGCATCAGCGGCTGCCCCAGCATGGACACTACCCACGCCAGCACGGCATACATGATGATGTCGGAAAAGAACCAAAAAAGAGCGCCCATCAGCACTAGGCTGACCACGAGGGCGATGGTACGGTTGGTGATTTTCATGTAAGCAATATTTCATGCAAAGTAAATGCAATAAAAAACACTTGAACCAAAACAATTTATTGCAAAAACATGCAACTATTTGATTCAACGCCCTATCTTTCGGCTGACAATTTCTTTTTATCACCAACTTTTTTTTAAACTATGGAAATCAATTACCTGGCACTAATCGTAGCCGCCCTTGTACCAATGGCACTCGGCTTTATCTACTACAACCCGAAAGTGGTCGGCAATGCTTGGATGGAGGCAGCGGGCGTTACCGAAGAAAAAATGAAGGGCGCCAATATGGCCCTGATTTTTGGGCTTTCCTTCGTTTTTTCACTGATGATGGCCTTTGTGATGAACATAGTTGCCTATCACGATGGTTTTGTGTTCGGCGCTATGTTTTATGCCTTGAATGGTGCTGCACAACCAGAAGCAGGCTCGGAACTGGCGAAATGGTTTGAATATTACCAAACCAACCTTGCCGAATCCAACCATACGTTTAAGCATGGCGCATTCCACGGCTTGCTCATCGCAGGCCTGTTCATTGCGCTCCCAGTGATTGGCACGAATGCACTTTTTGAGCGGAAGAGCTTTAAGTACATCCTCATCAATGGCGTTTATTGGCTAATTTGCTTTGCGCTCATGGGCGGCATCGTGGCGGCTTGGCATTGAGTTTTATTGATGAAAAACAAGACTGCCCCGTTCAACCGGACGGGGCAGTTTTTTTATAAAAAAATTCTTGCCCGATTTCTCTGCCTCGTTTTTACCTTTGCGGATGGAAAAAGGAAAAAAAGCTACTGAGAAATTCTTGGGCGAAGCCCTCACATTCGACGACGTCCTGCTCGTCCCCGCCTATTCCGAAATTCTTCCCCGTGAAGTGGACATCTCATCGCAATTCACCCGCAACATCCGGCTACGGGCACCCATTGTGTCAGCTGCGATGGACACGGTGACCGAGGAAAAACTGGCCATTGCCATTGCCAGGCAGGGCGGCATCGGCATCATCCACAAGAATATGAGCATTGAGGCGCAAGCCGAACAGGTGCGTCGGGTGAAGCGCTCCGAGAGCGGCATGATACTCGACCCCGTTACACTGCTCGGCGATGCGACCGTTGGCGATGCCCGCCAAATGATGAAGCAACACCATATCGGCGGCATACCCATCATTGACAAAAAGGGCAAGCTCATTGGCATTTTGACCAACCGTGACCTCCGTTTTGAAAAGGATATGCGGAAGCTGGTGAAGGACGTAATGACCACCCGGAACCTCATCACCGCCCCTATCGGCACCGACCTCGACGAGGCAAAGGACATCCTTCAGGAACACAAGATTGAGAAGCTGCCCGTGGTGGATGCCAATCGAAAACTTGTTGGACTCATCACCTACAAAGACTTGATGAAGGTCGTGGACTATCCGAATTCCTGCAAGGACAGCTTTGGCCGCCTCGTTTGTGGCGCTGCGGTCGGCGTCACCGCCGATATGATGGAGCGGGTGGCAGCGCTAGTTCATGTGGGCGTGGATGCTATCTGTGTTGACACGGCGCACGGACACTCCAAGGGCGTACTGTTGGCAGTGAAAGAAGTGAAAAAGACCTACCCCAATTTGCAAGTGGTAGGCGGCAACGTGGCCACGGGAGCAGCCGCCAAAGCACTTGCCGATGCAGGTGCCGACGGCGTGAAAGTGGGCGTTGGCCCCGGCAGCATCTGCACCACCCGCATCGTAGCGGGTGTCGGTGTTCCACAATTGACGGCCATTTTTGAAGCAGCGAAGGCGTTGAAAGGTTCCGGTGTGCCCATCATCGGCGATGGTGGCATCCGCTACTCCGGCGACATTGTGAAAGCCTTGGCTGCTGGTGCTGGCACTATCATGGCGGGCGGCCTCTTCGCTGGCGTGGAGGAAGCGCCCGGTGAGACCGTACTTTACGAAGGCCGAAAATTCAAGGTCTATCGGGGCATGGGTTCGCTCGGCGCGATGGGGCAAGGCAGCAAGGACCGCTATTTCCAAGATGTGGAGGACGACATCAAGAAACTCGTGCCGGAAGGCATCGAGGGCCGTGTACCTTTCAAAGGTTCGGTGGAAGAAGTGATGGTGCAGTACCTTGGCGGCCTTCGGGCTGGCATGGGCTATTGCGGAGCAGCTACCATTGAAGAAATGCAAGACAACGCACAGTTCGTAAAAATATCGGCATCCGGTATGAAAGAAAGTCACCCACACAACGTGGCCATTACGAAAGAAGCACCGAATTATAGCAGCCGAATGTAATAAGGGATGAGGGATGAGGGATGAGGGATGAGGCACGCACGGCCATCCCTCATCCCTCATCCCTCATCCCTTAAAAACCTCATCCCTATATTGAAACTCTCCATCGTCATTCCCGCCTACAACGAGGCACGCACGATTCACCTGATTTTGGACAAAGTCAAGGCGGTGACGCTCATGCAAGGCATTGATAAAGAGGTCATTATTGTCAATGACTGCTCGAAGGACGGGACGGAGGAAGCTATTTTGAAGTATAAAAACGAGCACTCCGACATACCCATTTCCTACCAAAAACACGAGGTGAACAAAGGCAAGGGCGCAGCCCTTCACACGGGCATCCGCCACGCCACGGGCGATTTCGTCATCATTCAAGACGCCGACTTGGAGTACGACCCACGGGAATACAACCTGCTGCTGCAGCCCATCATCGAAGGTATGGCCGATGTGGTTTTCGGCAGCCGTTTCATGGGCGGCAACCCGCACCGCATCTTGTTCTTTTGGCACAGCATCGGCAATAAATTCTTGACCATGCTCTCCAATATGTTCACCAACCTGAACCTGACGGACATGGAGACCTGCTACAAGCTCTTTCGCAGGGAATTAATACAAAGCATTGATTTACAAGAAAATAGATTCGGTTTCGAACCGGAAGTGACGGCCAAAATTGCCCGAATTCCGGGCATCCGCATTTACGAAGTGGGCATCTCCTACTATGGCCGCACTTATGCCGAAGGCAAAAAAATCAACTGGAAAGACGGTTTTCGGGCCATATATTGCATCCTGAAATACAACCTGTTCAGGTAAAAAGAATTCTCTATCAAGTGTTTACAATTTTTTCAAAAAAATCACAAAAATCAAAACTTACAACGTTCGGTAAACCTAATTTTGCAGTTCAATTCTAATGCCACAGAACCAAGCTATGGTTGGAGAAAAAATAATCATTCAAGTTTTTCATGGTACATCCTATTCAAAATTCGATTCTCTCAAAAAGAACAACTTTTTGAAATCAACAGGAATTGAGCATGAAAGGTATTTGGGCGATGGTGCGTATTTTTTTTGCGATGGTGTTCCCCCAAAGCCTTCAATCTCAGCCGAAAAGTGGGCGATAGCTGAAGCTTGGGATAACGATAATTTCAGATACAAGTATCTTGAATATTGTGTAGTTGAAGCTAAAGTCGAACTTGACCAATCTAAATTTTTGGATTTGACTAGTTGGGACGGCATTGAAATTTTCAACTATTTTAGAGATAAGTATGTTGGTAAGCTTAGAAAAGCTGGACGTCAACTATCAAGAGGAGAATTGAAAGACGGACACGTTATCAATGAAGCAATCAAATCCTCAGCAATTGAAGTTGAAGCTGTTAAAGGAAACTATTTTTTCAAGTTTAAGGATGAAAGAATTGTAAAAGCACAGTTTACTACTCCAAATTGTACGATTATTGCTGTTCGAAATACTGATTGCATTCTCAAAGAGTCCATCAAAATTTTTTTAAAAAACCGCATTTCAAAATGAAACTTTCAGACATAAAAGATAAAATCGATGCTTACTTTGATTCAGTGAGCCCGATTGAGATTGTAAAACGATTTGAAGCATTGGGGTATGAATTTGAAGAGATTGAAGAAGATAATTATGTGGAGTTACATGCTTCTAAAATTAACCGAGGTTACAAGCCCTTTTCAAATCAAAAAGGGAGGAAAGTTTCTACAATCTCTGCTGAAATTCAAGGCGTTCAGTCCAAGATAGAATTTTTGGAAGTTCAACAAATCTCGTCTGACCCCGCTTTTACATCAGAACAGTTTAAAGGTAACTATGGATTTGCCATGGCTGCGTAATATTTTGAAATCATGCAACTTAGAATTCTACATAGCCAAGTTGAGAAGCTAGAACTCAAGAAACTCGGTCAAGGCACCAAGAAAGGTAAAGAACTAAAATCATTTGACCTAGGCTTTGACGTGCAAATAGATCCTGAAGACAATTCTAATTTCAGGATTATCTTTGAAATTAAGGTACAGCATCTAAATGAACTAAAATTGAACTGCATTTATAGTGTTTGGTTTGAGGCTTCTGAGCCTCTCAATGCCGAAGAACACGCACCGATGCTTAACATAAATGCACCAGCAATCGCTTTTCCTTTCTTAAGAAGCTTGATATCTACTGTTACGTTGAACAGTGGATTCAATCCTGCTATTCTACCTTCCGTAAATTTTCTACAAGAAAAGAACTAAGTTGTTTGGGCTTTTAAATCTCAGCAACAAAAATTGTAGATAAACTGTATGTTTGTCCAATCTTTGTAAGCAGTGAAAACAAACTCCAAATTATTTTTTTTCTTCCTCGTCACCACCGCCATTTACCTGGGTTCGCTCTTCTATTATTCCTCTTGGACATGGGCGGTCGTGGGCGGCGGCGACCCTTGGGGCTACTATGCCTACCTGCCCGCCGCCTTCATCCAGCACGACCTCGACAAGCTCGACCGCACCGTGGAGGTTCGGAAGCAGTACAAACCTGATTCCGTCAAACCAAAAGACGATAACCCGCTTGGAATTGGTGAGGCACTGCGGGTGGAGAGTCCCAATGGGACTAGCGACAACTACGTCATCAAATACACGATGGGCGTCGCCATATTGGAGGCCCCGTTTTTTGCGGCAGCACATGGCTACGCCAAACTGACCGGAAACTACCCTGCCGATGGCTGGTCACTACCGTATATGCTCGCCATACATTTGGCGGGGCTTTGCTACGCAATGCTGGGGCTTTGGCTGCTATGGCTGGTTTTGCGCCGTTTCTTCAGTGAGAACATCACCTTGGCCGTGCTGTCAGTTTTGGCCTTGGCCACCAATCTTTATTATTTCTGCGTGTATGCGGGCGTGATGGCCCACGCATTCCAGTTTTTCCTGTTTGCCTTGGTGGTTTATGCCACGGTTTTATGGTACGAAAAACAGCGCATTGTTCATGCGCTGCTCTTGGGTTTTGCCTGTGGCATGGTCACTTTGGTGCGCCCAACGGAAATCATCCTGCTGGCCGTGCCCTTATTATATGGGATGAAGCCGGGGCATGGCCTCAAAGAACGGCTCCATTTTTTGCGCAGCAAGCTGAAGCACATAGCGCTTGCCGCCCTCGCCTTTTGCCTAGCTGGGCTGCCGCAATTGTTGTATTGGAAATGGACATCGGGCCATTTCCTCTACTATAGCTATGGCGAAGAGGGCTTTGATTTCCTGAAACCGCATATCTGGCGGGGCATGTTCGAGTATAAAAATGGCTGGCTGGCCTACACGCCCGTGATGTGGCTCGGCATGGTAGGCCTGTTATTGTTGCGCCGCAATGCGAGGGACTGGCAATGGCCCGTGCTGGTTTTCATGCCACTGAACATTTACATCGTCTATAGTTGGTGGTGCTGGAACTATATCAACGGCTTTGGCTCCCGCCCAATGGTGGAGGCATCGGTGCTGATGGCATTCCCTTTGGCCAGTTTCTTCGTGGAAGCTGGTAAGCGCAAGTGGCTACTCGCAATCACTGCAATAGTGGTGCTGTTTTGCATTTGGCTAAACATCTTCAACACCTGGCAGTTCAAGAAGGGCCTGATACTTTCCGATGCGGGCAAGGGGGCCTATTTTTGGCGAATGCTCGGCAAAACGGAGATGGACATCCTCGACCTTGTGGTGTTCGAAACGGGCGAGCCACAGCCCAATCCCGCTAAAATCAAGCAGAGCCGAGTGCTCCATTTCGAGGACTACGATCAATTGACCGACTCCACACAATGGGGCGAAAAAGCTTTTGCGGGGCAGCGTTCCTTAAAAATTGAAGGCCACTCCGACAGCCAACTGCATTATCAGTCTTTCTGGAAAGCCAAAATCGGCGACCTCGGACTTGAGCGGGGACAATGGCTGCGGGTGAGTGCGCAAGTCTATATCACGGGTCGCCCAAAGCGCATTTACGAAGGGAATTACCTGACCTGTAGTTTTAAACGGGCAAAAAAATCGCTGAAAGGCCGCAATCTCCGCCTCGATTCCAAGCCCGGCAACGACCCTGTGAGCTTTTGGGGCGGCCAACCAGAGCTTTGGGCCGAGGCTTATTATTGGGTAAAAGTGCCGCCGTTCCTCCAACCCGACGACGACCTTAGGATTGGGTTCGAGGGGCTGAACCACAAGACCATGTATTTGGACAACCTATCCGTGGAGGTGTGGGAGCGGAAATAATCAGGCTTGAAAACGCACTCCCTCCCCATTGCGCAGCACCTTGTAGCCTTGCTTTTTCTTCTTCGCCTCCTTTTCAAAAACCCGCACGTCCGCCGTGTTGAATTCGAACATATCGTAGTGGCAAGGCACCACGTATTGCGCCTCAATGGCCTTGCCGAGCGCAGCGGCTTCCACGCAGTCAAGGTTGCCAGCCACGCCCCGCTTGGGGTCACGCCCGTTGATGGGCAAGAAGGCCACGTCCACCTCGAAGGGGCGGAGCAATGGGGCCATTTCTGGGTATAGCACCGTGTCGCCGGAGTGGTAGATGGTGAAGCCGCCGAACTGTACCACATAGCCAAGAAAGCGGCATCGGCCTTGTTCATCCTTCTCAATGGTTTCGTGGGCGGCAGGCACAGCGGTGATTTTAAAACCTTGATTCTCAACGCTTTGCGAAGCAACCAAACCGATGGGCCACGCCGCATCGCATTTTATCCGCTCCGCAACGAAGGCCCGGTTCGCTTCCGGTATCACCATTTTTAGGTTGGGATTTGATTGCATCAGCGGGACGAGCGTCTCCCCGTCGAGATGGTCGGTATGGTTGTGGCTGGAGGTGACAATGTCCACGAAATCAAGGCAGGAGGGGTCAATGACCAGCTCCGTCATGCGCACATGTGGCTTATTGGTGGTGGCATATTTCTTCGTCAATGAATCGGAGAGGTAGGGGTCGAGCAGCAGGTGCTTGTCCTGCCATTTTATCAAAAATCCGCTTTGGCCGAGCCACCAGCAGGCGAAGCTGTGGGCATCGGTGGCCGTGTTACGGATTTCGGTGAGGAGGGTATCGTCTTTCTGGAAGGGTGAAATCATGGGTGAAGTGGTTCGTTATTTTGGACGCAATATCAGTAAAAAAAATGCTGCCGAATAAGCAAAAAACAATACTTCAAAATCACTTTTCAAAATATTCGTCCATATAGCTTTGTAGCAATTTGATTCGCCCAACCGTCGCATCTTTGTACACTAAATTCACTGCGTATGGCCGAATACTTCCTCCTTCATAGGCCAAGTTTGGCACTGCAGTAAGTTGCTTTCTATATTTTAAAAATTGCTTTTGACCAATTATAATAGCTTTTTTGAGACGCCTTCTATTCCTGGTAAAATTAGCATCATCGCTGTTTTCTACCTTTTGGTTTTGAAGGTTCTCGTTGGCTATTTTGATTATCTCCGCATAGAGCACATTCATCACGCTATCCGCAATTGCTCCTTCGGAAAAACTCAAGCGGTTCATTTCAGCTTGGGTTGATGCCTCGCCAGCTTCTAGTTCCCAAGGAGGGTTTTCGTTATCAATCTGCGCTAAAATGGGAAACCCATAACATATAAGTAACAAGAGTACAAAGAATTTCATAGCTCAATTTTTTTTGCCACCATAAGTATAAAACGTATTCAACGAATGCTGAACCATCTTCAAACCCCTCCCCGCACCCGTTTCGCCCCTTCCACCATGCTCTGCAACTTCTTCCTCGCCGCCCACCTCGCTGTCTGGCTGAGGCCGCAGTCGGGAGCAACGCTTAGCCGCTCGGCAGGCACGTATTTCAGGCAGAGTTTGATGCGCTCCACGATGTCGTCCACGGTTTCGATATAGTAGCTCTTCACGTCCACGATGCCCACAGCCACGTGCATGTGCTTCGCAAATTCGGCCAGCAGTTCCACTTCGGCAAACTCCCGGTTGGCCATCTCGATATGCACCTCGTCCACTTTCATCTCGGTGAAATCAGGCAGCATAGGCGCCACCATCCGCTTGCCGACGGCGTGGCCCTTGTAGTTGCCGAAGCAAAGGTGGGTGCTCAGGAAGCACTTGCCCACCACGGGCTGCACCGTCCGGTTGAAGATTTCGACGAAACGGCGGGTGTTTTCCTTGTGTGCGTAGCAACTCATGCTCGGCTCGTCCACTGTTATTTCCTTGCAGCCTGCGGCAACGAGCGCCTCCAACTCCCGTTGCACCAACGGCAGCAGCGCCTCGGTGATGGCCATGCGGTCGGGGTAGTCGGCATTGGGCGTGAGGCGGCCACTGAGAGTATATGGGCCGGGCACACTGGCCTTCAAGGTTGGGCCAGCGGGAGCTAATCGTTGCAACCGCTTGAATTCCTCCACTACACCAAGGCCGTTGGGTGCCAGCAGTTCGCCAGTGATGGCGTGTTTGCCCCGTTGGTCGTGGGCAGGCGGGCCCCAGCGGCGTGGCACGTCGGCGTGGGGCGAGATGCCCCCGATATGACCGTAAAAGCTGAGGTTGAAGTCCAGCCGGGTCTGCTCGCCGTCAGTGATGACGTCCAGTCCCGCCGACACTTGGTCGTGGATGGCAGCGATGACGGCATCCTCGATGATTTCCTCCAGGTCGGCCTTGCCGAACTTGTCCATGTTTTGCGAAGCGAACTCCAGCCAGGAGGGGAAGGGGTAGGAGCCGATGACGGTGGTGCGTATCATAGTTTTGATGAATGTTTTCGTTTTTTCTTCCACTTATTGAAGCCAAGTACGTCCTTTCTGACTTCCTTTCTCCAAGACTTGCCAAATTTTCTGTCAAGCTCTGCGAAGATAGTTAAGTTGTATTGCATCATACATTCTTCGAATGTTGAATCGCAACCACTATCAAAGTACCTGATTCCGAAACGTTTCTCAAATTCATTTTGGTTTTCATAAATGATAGGGGCTACCCCCCCAATGATGTACAGATTCGCATTGCCTTTTTGAATATCCTGTTTTGCAATTTTTGAGCAATCATAGATGGAGTCCAAGATTACCCAATAACCAATTGGGCGAGAACTTGAAGAGGTGTCTTTTTGACAAAATGCCGAATTGGCACCAAGTAGTAAAGTGCCTAACAAAATCAGAAAGCTATGCAAAGCGAATATTTTCATTGTCGTGGCTTCAAATACAATAGAATCAATAAACTTATTTACTTCACGATTACATCAATAAGTGTTCTGCTCTGTTATCGAGCACCGCAATTACGAAAATCATGCGGCCTCTGATTTCGTAAAGCATCGAAATCTGCTTGGTCACAACACAGCGGCGATAACGAGGGATTTTTACAGAGCGGGGGCAAATATGGCTGAAAGTGGCGAGCGAATCGGTCAGTTTTTCGATTTTTTCATCCAACGAAATGGCGGCATCAAGTGATAGGGCCATTATGCTATCCAATAGTTCAGCATAGGCATCTTTCCCATATTCGGTCCATTCTACTTGATACATGGGAAACGTTTTATGGCCGACTCAGCCGCTTTTTCATTTCTTCACGAACAACAGCATGTGGAACA
>JADLHE010000263.1 GCA_020848965.1 Saprospiraceae bacterium | reverse complement strand
GAAAAACAATTTTTTATGAAAAAAATATCCGCACTGATTGTTTGCCTTGCGCTCTGCGCAATGCAGCTTTATTCCCAAGACAACGCCTTCGCCGTGCAACTGTCCATCGAGAACGGTGCCATTGAAGGCAACTACGACACCAAAACCGGCATCCAGAAATACTTCGGGATTCCGTTTGCGAAGCCACCCGTCGGCGACCTGCGCTGGAAGGCCCCGCAGCCCGTGGACAACTGGAAGGGCGTGAAAGAGACCAAACAGTTTGGCCCAAGGCCGATGCAAAAACTGATTTGGGGCGATATGAACTCCCGCTCCAATGGCGTGAGCGAAGACTGCCTCTACCTCAACGTCTGGACGCCTGCCAGCCGCAACACCAAGAACCTGCCCGTGCTGCTTTATTTCTACGGCGGCGGCTATGTGGCGGGCGATGGCTCCGAGCCTCGCTACGATGGCGAGCGCATGGCACAGGAGGGCATCGTGGTGGTCACCTGCAATTACCGCCTCAACGTCTTCGGCTTCTTGGCGCACCCCGAACTGAGTGCCGAGGCGCCCTACAAAGCCTCCGGCAACTATGGCCTGCTTGACCAAGTGGCGGCCCTGCAATGGGTGCAGCGCAATATTGCCAGCTTCGGTGGCGACCCAAAGAAAGTGACGATTTGCGGCGAGTCGGCGGGTTCCATCTCCGTGAGCTACCAGATGGCGTCGCCATTGGCGAAAAAGCTCATCGCTGGTGCAATGGGCGAGAGCGGGGCGGGCATCCACCCGACCTTGGCGCCCGTGACGCTGGCCGAGGCCGAGAAGACCGGGGCCGACTTTGCCAAGAACGCTGGTCACCCAAGCATTAAAGAATTGCGGGCATTGCCTGCAAGGGATATTTATGAAATCTACAACGAGAGCCAACGCTTCGGCTTTCCCGTGGTGATGGATGGCTACTTCTTGCCGAAGACGCTGCCGCAAATCTTTGCGGCCAAAGAACAAGCGCAGGTACCGCTCTTGCTCGGCTGGAACTCCGCCGAAATCCCCGGTCAGGCTTTCATGCAGGGCCAGCCTTATACCCCGGAAGCCTTCGCCAACCGGGTGAAGGCAGAGTACCCCAACGATTATGAGGAGGTGATGAAGCTCTATCCCGGCAAGGACAGCCATGAGGTGGAGCTTTCCGCCACGGCGCTTGCTTCCGACCGTTTCATCTCCTATTCCACTTGGAAATGGGGCGACCTGCACGCCAAGAACAGCGCACAACCCGTGTACCGTTACCTTTACAGCAAGCTCAGGCCGCCATTGAAGAACGAAAACATGGTGCCGGGCCTGGCGGGTGGCTTTGTGCCAAAAGACCCGAACGCCCCACCAGCGCCGCCAGCCGTGGGTGCGCCCCACGCCTGCGAGATTGAGTATTGCATGGGCAACCTGCCCCTCGTCAACGATTTCGCCTGGACCTACGACGATATCAAAGTGTCCGACACGATGATGAAGTACTTTGCCAATTTCATCAAAACAGGCAATCCGAACGGCGAAAAGCTGCCCGAATGGTCGGCTGCCAAGCCCAATGATGCCACGCCACCCGTCATGATTCTCAACACGGAATCCAAGGCGGAGAAGGCGGTGAACGATGGGCGGTACAGGTTTTTGGATAAGGTGTATAAGAACAATTGATGTCGGAATGACGAGGCTATATCATAAGCAGGTTGCGCCGTAGGCGCAACAAATTAATGAACGCAGAGACACGGAGACGCAGAGAATTAGAATAATCTCTGCGCCTCTGTGTCTCTGCGTTGAAATTATATTTCTCGCCTTTGGCGAGAAATTGACTTATGATACAGCCTCGTTTAAAATCGCAACCATGCAAGACGAAAAACACCTTCAAACAGAAGAATTCGAGCGGGAACCCGTGCCGGCCTCGCATTGGAAAGACTGGAAAAGCTTCCTCGGTATGTATGCCGGGGAGCACGCCGCTGGCACCGAGTTCATGATTGGCCCGCTGTTTTTGGCTGCCGGGGTCAGCGCCTTCGACCTCATCGTGGGGCTGCTGCTCGGCAATTTCCTAGCCGTGTTGTCGTGGCGGTTCCTCACAGCGGAGATTGCCACCAAGTACCGCCTGACGCTGTACTACCAACTGGAAAAAATCTGCGGAAAGCACCTCGTTACCTTCTACAACCTCGCCAACGGCGTCCTCTTCTGTTTTTTGGCGGGCAGCATGATAACCGTTTCGGCCACGGCGGTCGGCATTCCCTTCGACATGGAAATGCCCAAACTGACAGACACCATGCCCAACGGCCTCACTTGGGTCGTTATCGTGCTGGCCTTGGGTGCGTTGTTCACGTTCATTGCCGCCAAAGGCTACAACACCGTTGCGAAAGCGGCCAATTGGATGTCGCCCATCATCGTGCTGGGCTTCCTGGCGGCAGGCATCGTGGCCATGCAGCAGTTGGGCATCAAGAGCCTCTCCGACTTCTGGAACGTGTGGGGAGAGGGTAGGGAGCCATTCCCCGGCCAAATCAAATACACGTTTTGGCACGTCGTCATTTGGTCGTGGTTCTGCAATGCCGCCATGCACATCGGCATGAGCGACCTTTCGGTTTTCCGCTTCGCAAAAAGCCCCAGTTCCGGCTGGACGACCGCTGCCGGGATGTACGTCGGGCACTACATGGCATGGATTGCGGCAGCACTACTCTACGCCGCATACATCCGCACACCCGAAGCTGCTGCTATGTTGGCTGCTGGCACGGCCCCACCCGTGGCCCCAGGCCCATTGGCCTACAACGCCATCGGTATCCTTGGCGTGGCCACTGTCATCCTTGCTGGTTGGACGACCGCCAACCCGACGATTTACCGTTCCGGCCTTGCTTTCCAAGCCATGTTGCCGAAGGTGAATACCACTTGGGCCACGGTCATCGCTGGCTCGGTGGCCACTATTGCCGGGTTGTTCCCCGCCTTCGCCATGAAGCTGCTGGATTTTGTGGCGGTCTATGGCTTCATCCTCGCCCCGGTGGGTGCGGTCATCGTCTTCGAGCATTTCTTTGCGGAACGTTTTGGAGTGGTGAAGAACTATGCGGAAAAAGCGGGCATCAGCTTCAACCTGGCCGTGCTGCTGGCTTGGGCGCTCAGCGGCGGCCTGTTTTATTTTGTATCCAAATCGCAGGGCATCTTCCTGTCTTTCCTCACGCTGCCCGCTTGGTTGGGCTGCGGAGTGCTATATTTGTTGCTCAGCAAATGGCTGCAAAAGGCCAAGGTTTAGTGCGATAAACGTCGGCGAGGTTCAAAACCTCGCCGACGTTGCTCACATGAAAACCTCGTCCCCATTTGGCACTTATTCCTAACGACTAGCTTTAAAACATGAAATCGCTCTGGCTTCGCCTAAAACGCAACCTACCCATCTGGCTCCTGTTTTACTTCCTCTACAGCTTGCCAGTGCTGTTTTCCAGCCTCTCCTTTGAATTCGGCCCGCTAGGCGTGGGCAGCCAAGCCCTCGACCACGTTGGCGGCCAATCTTGGTGGTACCCCACCTTGTTTTGGATGCTTGGCCATATTCCTGACAGCTTCCAGTTTGCCACCATCGCTTGGGCGGTGTATAAATCGGTTTTGGTGCTGCGGGATTGGTGGCGGCAGCGGGGGGTGGGGGTGTCGGCTATGTGATGCAATTGCTTCGCAAGGTCAAACGTGGAATACCCAAAACAGCCTGTGCAATGAACGGCACTTCCCCTTTGTCAACCCGAAGGGAACCGTCCACGTTATGAGGGCAAACGGTGTGGACGGGTATAGTAAAAGTGGATATTAAACATCTACACAAACTAGAAATCAATTAATCCTTAATTACCCTTAGTATTATTTCATACGGAGAAATTGTTTCAATTTCATACTGGTCGTTTGGCAATTTACCTGCTTCAAATACTATCCGATTCAAGCCAGCTAAAAACCATGTCCCAGTGATTTCTTTTTTGTGGGAATGTATCCCATTCTTTGTAAAAGAAAATTGATTCGCTTCAAATACGAACAACCCCATATTTATCTGTGAACCTGCTTCCAACTCCATACCATCAGCCGTAATTGAACGAAGTTTCCATTGACCAATTAGACCCTTCTCAACAATTTTAGGATTGTTTGTTTCTAATAAATCAAATGGTTCAACAATTGGGGTATCCCGGCCCTCTGCGTATTGAAGATAGTAATTTTTAT
>JADLHE010000262.1 GCA_020848965.1 Saprospiraceae bacterium | reverse complement strand
CCGTACACATATCCACCACTTGCTGCTCGATGCTGGCCTGAACCACATGCAGGCAACCGCCGTTTTGGTTGCTGTCAATGTTTTTTTCATTGGCCTTGGTTTCTTGTTGCAGCGCTACACCAATAATGCGCTGTTGATAATACTATTGTTGATTGGCATTGCCTCGCTGATGGTCAGTGGCCTCATCTACTCTCTTTATAAAAGAAGCTTGAAATTGCTGAGCAAAGGAGACGAGTCATAAAAAAAGAGCCGTGCTTACACCAAGCACGGCCCTTCTCGTTTTGCTGAAAAGCGTTTTTACGGCACCAACTCGTATTTGAACTTCACCCGTTCCATGATGGGGGCGTCGAATTCTGGGTCAATATTTTTCAAGAAAATATCCACGTCGCTTGTATCGCTTTCGTCTTTTTTGTTGCTGTCAAAAATGACCTTTACCCAACCTTTGCCGCCTGGTTGAATGAGGCTTGGCCCCATTTCGTAGGAGGTGCATTCGCAAACGCTGATGATGTCAATATCGGCAGCAGTATCGCCAATATTGGTGAAATTGAAAGTGTATTCCCTGACCTCGCCCTTCTTCAACTTGCCCATGTCGTACATCCGGGTGTCAAATTTGATGACAGGCAAGCCTTTCAAGTCCTTTTTGCCGTAGAGCGAAGACAGTTTGTCAATGATGATGCTGTCTTTTTTTTGCTCTGCTGGCAATTTGATGGGAGCCGTCCTCACGCTGTCGCCACCACCGGGCGAGTTGCCGCCGCTGCGGTTGTTGCGGTTTGGCGCAGGCTTCCGGTTGTTGTTTGGCGCATTTTGTTTCGGATCCTTTTTGGGGTCCACCTTTGGTGCGTTCGGGTCCACTTTTCGGTTGCCAATTTGGATGAGCTGCTCTTCCTCAATGGTGATGCTGGTCGGGCCAGAAAGGATTTTGAACTCCGTGCGGCGGTTCAACTGGTGCGCTGCCTCGAATTTCACGCTATCCGGCAACAAAGCATTGATATATTCTTCCGTCAGTACATCACCTACTTTCAGGTAAGGGTATTTTTTGTTGGCCTTGGCATCCACGGTCTTTGGCTGCGTTTCGCCGTAGCCCTTGGCCTCGATGCGGGCACGAGTAACTCCCTTGGCCATCAGCCAGCGGCGGGCCGACTCGGCACGGCGCTGCGAAAGGCTATTGTTCGATTGGTCGGTACCCCGTGCATCGGTATGCGATGAAAGCTCGATGACCATGTCGGGGTATTTCGCCATCAGGTCATAAATCACCTGAAGGTCGCCCTCGGCTGGTGGCAGGATTTTGTCGTCGTTGAAATCGTAGAGGATGTTTTCCAGCACGAAAGGCTCATTCCGCACAATCTTTTTCGTGATGCGGCCTGGCTTGAGGTTGAGCTTTTCGGTATAGGTTTTTGAATCGAAAAGGCCAAGCGTCGTAAAGCGGACGGTATCGTTGGAATAGTTTTCCGCAGAGGCGATAATCAGGTAGTTGCGGTCAAGTTCCAGCACGCCTTCAATCTTGTCGTTGGTCTTGGTATCGAGCACTTTTGGTGTCTCACCTTGCATTTCTACCAACTCGAAAGTGACGTTCGTGAGCAGTTCCTTCGTTTCTGTATCAAAAGCAGATGCCACTACATTGGCTTCGATTTTCTTCAAAAGCACGTTGTAAATATCGTTGCAGCAGGTCTTGCTGTGTACGCTACGGCTGCCCTCGCTTGGGCGGTTGCTGGCGAGTACGCCCGTGTAGCCCTCCTTGTCGAGCATGAAATAAAGGTCGTCCACGCTGGAGTTGTAGCCCTTGCCCATATTGGCTGGCTTGCTCCACATCGTGCCGTTCCAAGTGCTCATGAAAATATCATAACCGCCGATGCCAGGGTGGCCTGTCGAGCTGAAATAGAGTGTGCCATCCCTGTAAAATGGGGTGTCTTCATCGCCGACGGTATTGATTTTCGGGCCGAGGTTGATGGGGTCGCCATATTGCCCGGCACCTTTATAGGTAGCGTAGTAAATATCGTAACCGCCTTGGCCGCCCTCCATGCTGGAAACGAAGAACAGCACTTCTTTGCCGAACAGCTCACCCACGCAAGGAGATTTTGCGATGAAATCGCCGTTCACACCTTTTACTTCGTTGGCGGCGCCCCAGCTACCATCCTTGCCCTCGCTCATGAAAATTTTGGCTTCCTTCAGGATGTGGCCATCCATGATTTCACGGCAGAAGAACATGCGTTTTCCATCGGGGGAAAGCGAGTTGTTTACATTGAAGAAGTCAACGCGGTTAACGGCTTCGTCCAGCGCAGCGGGTTTGCCCCAACCCTTGTCGCCTTTGGTGGACTTGTAAATTTTGGAGAAAGGCTCACCGCCACCATCGTCACCTTTTTTGTCCAAGCCGAGGTCAATTTTGGCTTTATCATCTTTGGGAGCACCATCCGTGCCCTTGCCGTCTTCGGCCTTGGGCTTGTCATTCACCTCGATGATGTCGTCGCCAACCAAGGCTGCAAAGTATATTTCCTTGTTGTCGGCGCTCAAAAACGGGCTGTACTCAGAGTTCTTGCCGTTGATTTCCCGACCGCCGTGCGTGATGCTGAGGCCATCCACGGCTTTTGTCACTTTGCCAAATTCGCAGCCGATTAATTCTGACTCGGTTAGCTCCTTACGAACGGGGTCGGTCACTGTTTCTAAGTACTTATTGAATTCCACGATTGCCTCGTCGTACTTTCCCTGCATCTTAAGGGAGCGGGCATACTCGAAGCGCTTCTCGGCGTACTCCGCCACCTTCTTGTTCTTTTTGGTGGGCTTGAGTGCCCGGCTGTACCACCTGTCCGCTTTCACGTAGTCACGCAGCATATAGCTCAAATCGGCGATGGTGATGACGAGTTCCAAGTCTTTGGACTCTTCGTAGGCTTTCTCGTACCATTCGAGTGCCCGGTAGTAATCTTTTTTCTCCATTTGCTCCTCTGCCGTTTCTATCATCATGGCGTAGGTAGGGCGGTTGAGTGGTTGCCCAATTGCGGCGAAGCCGCAAAAAAGCAGGAGCGTTGCTATTAGGATATGATTTTTCATAATTTTTTCAGAATGCTTTTTTTGAGATTGAAACCAAATTTCTCATAAAAAGGCCGAGGCTTTGGTAGTAGCAGTACCTGACTGCCGACTGCCAACTGCCGACTGCCAACTCGATTAAAGGTGTGGGCAAAGAATAACGGGTTTCACTTTGGGTTTCTTGTAAATCTTGCCGATATAATATGCAGCGATTTCGAAACCGCCTTGGTGCTTGTTGACGGAGGCAAGGCTGGAAAGCGTAAAATCATAGCCCAATTGAACCTTGATGTCCTTATAGTCGAGGCCGAGCAGCAGTTGCGCAGAATCGCCCACCCGGTAGCCTAAGCCGCCGTTCACCCGGACATTATCCGCTTTTTTGAGCCAATAGCCGAGCCATGCGTGCAATTGCATCTGGGTAGCCGGGCTGATATTGGAGAAATAAAGCTCTGGCGTCAGCGTCATTTTTTTGTTCAGTTCGGTATTGAGCTGCGCATGGGCGGTGAAGCGCATGTTGAGGTCAACATCGTTGCTGTTTCCACCGCCGAAATTATAGTCGGAACCGGGCGTGGTCACGTGCCGGGCCGAGAGGCCAAAATTGAGGTCGGCGGTCTTGGACAGCTTAGACTTGAACAGGAAGCCAATATTGATGTCTTGGTATTTTTTCTCGCTTTTGGTGTTGCCCGAAAGTTTCAAATTGTTGTCGTCTTGGCTAACGATACCAGCGCTGCTACCTGTGTTGAACTCCTGCAATATTTCATCTTCGAACCTCAGCTTTATTTTTCCATCCTTGGTGGAGCGGGAAATCTTGCCCCATTGCACGCCCAAAGTGAAGATGTTCTTGCTTTTTTTGTCGAGCGCCAAGTGGATGGCTCCCGTCAACTGCCCTGCCGTAACGGCAAGGTCTGCGATACCTGCTTGGTCTTTGAAAATCAACATACCTACGCCGACCCAGTGCCGCTTCCCAATCATGAAAATGGGGGCATCGCCGTAAATGGCCGGGGTAGAGTAGGCGGATGAACCAATGGCCGTGCGGGCTTGGTCGCGGTAAATGCCGCCCAGCCTGAAGGTGCCCTCATAAGCCCCCGTAAATGCCGGGTTCATGTGCAGGGGGTTCATGTAGAACAGCGTGTTGTGCATCTCTTGGGACCATAGGTGCCCCAAGCTGACAAGCGTGATGAACAAGGGTAAAATTGTTTTTGTAAATCTCATTTTCATAAAAATTTAAACGGATTTGAGGGCCGTGCGCCGAAAGGCCGAAAGATAGAATTTCTTATTTAAATGGAGGTAGAAGCCACCGCAACTATACCGCCTTTCCTTTTGCAAGGGTGCTTGTTTTGAGCCGTTTTGCCCGGAAAAAGACAGTTTCAACACCGCATGGTTTCACCAAATCGTCAATGCTGGAGGCCGGAATTGGCAGCGCTTCGCACGATTTCTCCTATATTCTGGTCGCTCATGCACCGGAAATGCCCCTTTGGGCATATGGCGCTGCCCAGCTTCGAACAGGGTCTGCAACCTAGGCCGTCCACTTCCATGTACGTGTTTTGGTCGGCTTGGTTTGAGCCATAATAGGGCGACATGCCAAATGCTGGAACGGTGTTGCCCCAAATAGACACGATTTTTTTTTGAAAAGCTGCCGCAATATGCATCATGCCCGTGTCGTGGGTGATGACCAAGTCCGCATTGCGCAGCACCGCCGCCGACGCTTGCAGGCTGAGCTTGCCGCAAAGATTGGTCACGTGCCCGCCTGCTTGGGCAGCGATTTGCTCACCTTCTGCCTCTTCGGCTTTGCCGCCCAGCAAAACGATTGGCCGCTGAATACCCTTGCAAATTTTGATGATTTTGGCAATTGGCAGCCGCTTGGTCTGGAATTGGGCACCGATGGCGAAGGCGAGGTCTGAGGTATGAGGTATGAGGTATGATGAGGTATCGGCCATGAAAAAATCCAAGCCTTTCCCATCGTTTTTCACGCCCAAAGATTCGACTGATTTTAGGTAGCGGTCAACGATGTGCACCTTCGGCAGCCGGTTGATTTTCAGGGCGGTCAGTAGCCATTTTTCGAGGTTCAATTTATTGAAAGTCAACCAATTGGGCTTTAGCCCCAAGCCCAATCGCACCAGCCACGTCCGTAGGTTTTTGTGCAAATCCACCACGTAGTCATAGCCTTCGCTGCGCAATGCGGGCAGCACTTCCGACACGTTTTTTTCAATGGTGAAAACCTTGTCAAGGTACGGGTTTGCTTCCAGCAAAGGCAGGTACTGCCGCTTGGTGAGGTAGTGCAGCTCCACGCCGAGTTGCTGCTTGAGGCAGCGCACCACGGGCGTCGTCAGCACGATGTCGCCGATGGAGGAAAAGCGGATGACGAGGATTTTTTTTTGCAAAACTTCAGAAAATGGAACGATGCGATGCGATTTTGTGGGTCAAACTCCCGCAAAATTAAGGATTCGCAGCCGCAACGGGTTCCGCATTTTCGTAAGGAGGTGGCGGTGGCGGTGGCGAGGGCCGGACAGGTGGCTCAGGCACTCGATTGAGCAGGGGCAATGGGCGTTGGAGCGTCATTGCATGAAGGCTGGCCAAGCTGCCGTTGAAAACATTGAAATCAACATCGCCAGCGATACCAGTTAGTCGGCCTTGGCAGCCATACTGCCAGAAGTGCCAAGGGTGGCCGTCGGCTAGGTCGGGCAAGTGCCAATCGGTGTAGCGGGCAATCCAAAGCGGGTATTCGGGCAAGTGGCCAGCGAGGTGGCGGTTGTAAAACTTCTGGTTGGAGTAAACGATGGGCTTGATTTTCCAATAATCCCCCACAATGGTGAGCCAAGTTCTCACGCCTTCCTGGATGGCTTGGGATGGCTGTTCGTCGGTTACTTCCACATCCAGGACTGGTGGCAGGTCTCCGTGCTTAAGGTCAACGTTGGCAATGAAATGCCATGCTTGGGCCTCGGCGGAAATGCCGGGCCGGAAGAAGTGGTATGCCCCACGCAATAGGCCCGCTGAGCGCATGGCATCCCAGTTTTTGCAAAAAATGGTATCCTGCATCTCCTGGCCTTCGGTGGCCTTGACGAAGGCGAATTGCAGGTTTTGCGAAGCAACCAGCGGCCAGTCCACTTGGCTTTGGTAGTGTGAAACGTCAATGCCATGCACGCCGAAGCCCTCCTTGCGCTCGGTGCGTTGGTCGCAGCCGACAAAGAATGCTATCGTTCCCAGCAAAAGGAAAATGCGTTTCATGGTTTGGCCCAAGTTGAGAAGGTGCTTTGCGGAGCAAAAAAAAATCCTTACCACACGCACAACACTGCACTTTGACAGAAGTAAACGAGGATTTTGGAATTAGGCACTGCAAGAACGGCAAAAAAAATATTTGGCACAAGCCGTGGCAGTGAATTTAAACTTTCAGTAACGTCCAAAAAACTAAAAATGTCGGCGAGCGGAGCTTTTCCGTAGGCGAAGTGGATAGGTAGCCACCTTGGCCAAATATGATTTGCTTTTGGCGGACAAAAAAAACGTGGCTAAAATTCTGCCCACTTCCTATCTTTCCCCCGAAAATTTCAAGGATTGAAGGATTGAAGGACGGAAGGATTGAGGGCTGCCACGGCCTCCACCTTCAATCCTTCAATCCTTCAGCCCTTCAATCCTTATAAAATAATGAGCAATATCAACGGAAAATGGCAGCAAGACAGCACCTATGATGCCATCGTCATTGGCAGTGGCATCAGCGGGGGCATTGCCGCCAAGGAGCTGTCTGAGAAAGGGCTGAAGACCCTCGTGCTGGAGCGGGGGCGCATGGTCAAGCACATTGAGGACTACCCGACCATGAACGCCGCACCTTGGGACCTCCCCTACGCTGGCCGGGTGCCTCAGGCCGAAATTGACAAACATTACCAAAAGCAGAGCCGCACGGGCTATACTGTTGCCCAAGGCCACAAGCATTGGTTTGTGAAAGACGACGAGCACCCCTACACCGAGGTCAAGCGCTTCGACTGGATGCGGGGCTACCACGTGGGCGGGCGCTCCATCATGTGGGGCCGCCAAAGCTACCGCCACAGCGACCTCGACTTCGAGGCCAACGCCAAGGAGGGCATCGGCGTGGACTGGCCTATCCGCTATGCGGACATCGCACCTTGGTACGATTATATCGAAGATTTCATTGGCGTCAGCGGCAGCAACGAAGGTTTGCCACAATTGCCCGATGGCAAATTTCAGCCTCCGATGGAGATGAACTGCCTCGAAACGGACTTGAAGGCCAAAGTGGAAGCCAAGTTCAGCGACCGGAAGGTGACCATGGGCCGCACGGCGCACCTCACCCAGCCGAATGCCGTGCAGAAAAAGCTGGGTCGTGGCAATTGCCAGTTCCGCAATCTTTGCATGAGAGGCTGCCCGTTCGGTGGCTACTACAGCAGCAATGCTGGGGGCCTCAAGGCAGCTGAGTTGACGGGCAACATGACCCTGCGGCCAAACAGCATCGTGCACTCCATTATTTATGATGAAAAAACGGGCAAGGCCAAAGGCGTGAAAATCCTTGATGCCGAGACGAAGAAGGAAATGGAGTTTTACTCAAAAATCGTCTTCGTTTGCGCTAGCGCCTTCAACTCCACTTGGATTTTGATGAACTCCACCAGCAGCCGCTTCCCCAACGGCATGGGCAACGACAGCGACCAACTGGGCCGCAACGTGATGGACCACCACTTCCAAACCGGGGCCAGCGCCAAATCCGACGATTTTGGCGACAAATACTACTCAGGCCGCCGTGCCAACGGGCTTTATATCCCCCGCTTCCGCAATGTGAGCGCCGCCACCAAGCGCAACGACTTCCTGCGGGGCTACGGCTACCAAGGCGGCGGCAGCCGTTCCGGTTGGCAGCGCCTCATCGCCGAGATGGGTTTTGGCAATGCCATGAAAGAACAATTGCAGGAGCCTGGCCAATGGACAATGGGTATCAACGCCTTTGGTGAAATGCTGCCACATCCTGACAACCGCATCACCTTAAATAAAGAGGTGTTGGATATGTACGGCATGCCCACACTTACGATGGACGTGGAAATCCGGGAGAACGAACTTGCCATGCGCAAGGATATGCAATCCAGCGCCGTGGAGATGCTCGAAGCTGCTGGCTTGAAGGACGTACAACCCTTCGACCGTGGCTATGCGCCTGGCCTCGGCATCCACGAAATGGGCACCGCCCGCATGGGCAAAGACCCGAAAACATCGGTGCTGAACAAGTGGAACCAAGTGCATGGTGCCTCAAACGTCTTCGTGACCGATGGGGCTTGCATGACTTCCGCTGCTTGCGTGAACCCGTCGCTGACCTATATGGCGCTGACAGCACGGGCAGCTGATTTTGCCGTGAAGGAGTTGAACAAAGGAAATATCTAATTGCTAAATTGTTGTGATTGTTGGATTGTTGTGAAACAACAACGTCCTTCAAACATGGAAAATATCATAAAAAAATGAACAGAAGAGATGCCATAAAGAATGCGACCCTGCTACTGGGCGGGGTGCTGTCCGCAAGCGCCATTTCTGGTGTCATGGCTGGCTGCAAGGCCGAGCCAAAACTAAGCTGGACGCCCAAGTATTTCACTGCCGACGAAGCTGGTACTTTGGAAGCATTGATTGACCGCATCATCCCGAAGACGGACACACCGGGCGCCAAGGATGCCGGGGTACACAATTTCATTGACCAGATGATGGCCGAGTTCTATGGGGACAAAGAGAAAGCCGATTTCAAAGCGGGGCTTGTCAAACTGGACACTGATGCCAAGGCTGCCAACAGCAAGGCTTTCGCCGCCCTGACGCCGGAACAGCAGGACGCCCTGCTCACCAAATACGACGCCGAGGCTTATGACAAGAACCGCAAGCCGGACGACCCGCCACATTTCTTCCGCACGGCAAAGGAGTTGACGGTTTTAGGTTTCTGTACTTCGGAAGTGGGCGCTACAGGGTTCCTGAAATACGACCCAGTACCGGGGGCTTACCACGGCTGTATCCCTTATAGCGAGGTGGGGGCTGCTTGGGCGACGTCGTGAAAACAACAAGCATCGGCGTGGTATTTGCCACGTCGATGCCAATTTTTTGATAATAAAAACACCCCTCTAAATCATGATAAAATTCTTTCCTTACTTGCCTATCCTTGGCAGCCTCATGTTGGCAGGTTGTTTCGATAATTATACGGAACAGGAGAAAAAGGCTTTGAAAGCTCAATGCTCAAAGATTGACACGTTTAGTTATGTCAAGGTGCATTTTAGTGGCTTCGACAGTGTTGAATTAACTCCCCTTATTGTTCAAGAATACCTTTGTAGCCAACTGCTCGACGACTTCAAGTTGGATGTTCCAATGTTGAAAGTTACGAACGAGGCAGTGATTGAACACACCATGCATGGAAAGCACAGGTATGTTTTCAACCTGCCATGTGGGCAAATTTTTGAATTGGCCAATATGAAAGCTATAATGATTTGCAACCCGACAATGTTCTCAGAGACTTGCAATTGTGAGATGGCTCGCTACACCATTGATGGCGTTGAATCCGGCGGTGAATACCCGACATTTGTGAAGAAATAATAGGTGGATGAAAAGAAATCACATGTCATGCGATTAGAAAAATCATGCTTTTTAGGGGTTGTTCTCATTTGCTTATCCTGCAATAATGATGGGAAGAATTCTACCTCCCAAAAGACCATAACAGATAAGGTCATCGTCGCTGATGCTATGGATGCTGCAATGCTTGAGGAGGCATTTATAGATAGCGTAAGTATTGGAAGAAAAAAGCTGAATAAGCTTGAGGTTTTAAAATATAGAAACGATAGCGTTTATGTTGTCATTAGATTTTATGCCGAACATACAGGTAAATGGTTGCTAAAGAATGAATTTCAATTTGAAAAAGATGGGCTTTCGGAATGCGACACAAGAATAAGCGATTTCAACAATGACGGGCTAAATGATATGACCTATGTCTCGGCAGTCGCACCAAGGGGGGCAATGAAATCAGGAGCTTGTTCATTTATGATGACAATCTAAATCAACTGATTTTTATCAAAAACTCAGATGAATACCCGAATTTGCAGTACAACGAATTGCTCAACTGCGTTGATTCATGGGCAATTTCAAGCGGAAGCAGTACAAGTTTTTTGTCAATTGAAAAAGATAGTTTTAGAATGTTTGCTCAAGTAGTTGCGATGGATGGTGAACTAGATGTTTATACTTATGACAAAAACGGGGTGCCAAAGTTGATGTTGGATAAAGCTATTGAAGAGGAAGACGTTTTTACTAGGTACAAGAATTATAAACCGCTTGTTGAAAACACAAACTCAACTTATTAGCCCGAAATATGCCTCCTTGCGCAGCATGGTCAAAGGCATTTGATGCAAAGGGAAAGGAACGAGGAGTCGTTTAGGCATACATGAAACCCACTTTTCCCAGATATTTGCCCCAATGGACACCATCACCGGCCATATAGAACGCATCACCTTCCAGAACGCCGAAAACGGCTGGACGGTCGCCCGCTTGCAGGAGCCGGGCAAGCTCGACCTGACCACGGTCGTCGGGACGCTGTCGTCGGTGCAAGTGGGCGAGACGCTCAAATGCCACGGCACTTGGAAAAACGACACACAGTACGGTTTTCAGTTCGTGGTGCAGACCTATGAGGTGACGCAGCCCGCCACCATCCGGGGCATCCAGAAGTACCTGGCCAGCGGCATGATAAAGGGCATCGGCGAGCATTTTGCGGAGCAAATCGTCCTGCGCTACGGCGAACGGACGCTGGACGTGATTGACCAGACACCCGATTTGCTGATGGAAATTGACGGCATCGGCCCGAAGCGGTACGCAAAAATCACGGCGGGTTGGGCGGAGCAGAAGGCCATCCGGGAGGTGATGTCCTTCCTGATGCAGTACGAAATCAGCCCGACCTACGCCCAAAAAGTGTTCAAAACCTATGGAGAGGAGAGCATTGCCGTTTTGCAAGAAAACCCCTACCGCCTCGCCCGTGACATCTGGGGCATCGGCTTCAAGACCGCCGACAAGACTGCCCAAAAACTCGGCATCGGCAAGGAGAGCGACATGCGTATTGACGCCGGGGTGGAGTACGTGCTGAACGACCTGAGCAACGAGGGCCACACCTGCTATCCCGTTAATCTATTCCTTGAAAAAGCGCAGGAACTGCTGGAAGTGGAGGCCAACCAAGTGGCCGCCCGCCTCGCCGCCATCGAGCAGGAGGAGCGCATCGTGACCGCCCCGCTGACCATTGACGGGGCGCTGACGGCCTGCGTCTGGCTCAAGGTCTTCCATGTCTGCGAGCAGGGAATCGGGGTCGAACTGCGCAGGCTGCAAGGGGGCACTTCCTCGTTGCGGAGCGTAAAAACCAAAGAGGCGCTGGTCTGGGCGGAGGAGAAACTGAATATCCAACTGGCTGACAACCAGCGCATTGCGGTAGCAAAAAGTTTGGAGGAAAAAGTGCATATCATCACGGGCGGGCCTGGCACGGGCAAGAGCACAATCACGAAGGTCATCCTGTTGGTGAGCCACCAATTGACGCAAAAAATCATGCTGGCTGCGCCAACAGGCCGGGCGGCCAAGCGCATGTCGGAAATCACGGGCTTGAAGGCGAGCACCATCCACAGCCTGCTAGAATTCGATTTCAGCATCAACGGCTTCAAGCGCAACCGAGAAAACCCGCTGGACTGCGACCTGCTCATCGTGGACGAGGCGAGCATGATTGACACGGTGCTGATGTTCAACCTGCTGAAGGCCGTGCCGACCACGGCGAGGCTGGTGCTGGTCGGCGACGTGGACCAGTTGCCGAGCGTCGGTGCGGGCAGTGTGTTGCAGGATTTGATTTTGAGCGAAAAACTGCCGACGACTCGCCTCACCGAGATTTTCCGGCAGGCCGCCGCCAGCAAAATCATCACCAATGCCCACCGCATCAACGCCGGGGAGTACCCCGACCTGAACAACGACAAGGGCGGCGACTTTTTCTTCATGGAGGAGGAAGACCCCGACAAGCTGACCGACCTCATCGTGAACCTCGTGGACAGCCGCCTGCCCAAGGCTTATGGCTTCGATTCCTTCGACGACATACAGGTGCTGGCCCCCATGAACCGGGGCACTATCGGCAACCGCAACCTGAACGACGTGCTCCAGAAAAAGCTGAACCCCAGCTACGACCCGCTGGTGAAGATGGGCCGCAGTTTCCACGAGGACGACAAGGTGATGCAAATCAAGAACAACTACGACAAGGATGTTTACAACGGCGACGTGGGCCGCATCAAGAAGATTGACAAGGTGGAGCAGGAGGTGGTCGTCCTCTTTGATGGCCGGGAGGTCTTCTATGACTTCACCGAACTGGACGAACTGACGCTGGCCTACGCCGTGAGCATCCACAAATACCAGGGCAGCGAATGCCCCTGCGTGGTGATGCCGCTGGTGATGGGGCACTACATGATGCTCTACCGCAACCTGATTTATACGGGCATCACGAGGGGCAAAAAGCTGGTCATCCTCGTCGGCTCGAAGAAGGCGGTGGCGATGGCGGTGAAGAATGATAAGGCGGTGAAGCGGTTTACGGGGTTGGGGGAGGTGATGCGGGGCCTGCGTTAGCGGCTGCCGATTGAGATAAGAAACGATACCAATTGGTCAACATCTGTGAATGGGTTCAATTCCGTCAAATGCTTTCCAGCATCCAAGTGGTGCTGCATTTGCACCTTCAGCCATGCTGCATTTTGCTGCGCAACGGGCAGTTTTTCCTTTAAAATCACGAAATCGTTTTGACAGCCTTTTCGGTAATTGGCTATATGCTTTTCCAAATCCTTTATCAGCGGTTCAGCGGTCGGATAAACTTTAGCGGTCTGCTTGAAATGCAGCAAATACCAGTATTCGTAAGCGATACTTGAAAACGCTATGCTTATATGATTTGCCCCTGCCAATTTATAGGCATCTAATAACGAAGGGCGGTTATCATGGTCAAAGACTACCCAAACATGGTTGTATTCGTTGCGTTCTTGCCGAGCTTTTCGTTGTTTTTTGATGGCTTCTTCGACGATTTGCAAGGGTTCACTTTTCTTCGCTTCCATGATGTCCACGCTCAATGCGGCCAAAGCCCGCTTATGGTCGGGGTCTTGCTTGAGTGCCGTGAAATAGTTTTTCTCGGTCAGCCCATCGCAGAGAATGAGGATGCGAGGATTAGTGCGCCCCGTTGGTGTTGTTTTCCGTCGTTTCATCGGCGAAGTCAAATTCAAATTGGAGGCTTTCGATATTTGGAACGCCGCCAAAGCGACCGGAAAGGTACCATTTTTCAAACGGAACATTGTCCCGAATGCCTTTCATATCGGCGAGGGAAAACATTTGGGATGCGCCCTGCTCGTTTTTTTCGACGATCCAGATTTGGTCACGACGGAGCTTGTTTTCTTCGGAAAGGAGGGTTACGTCGTGGGTGGCGGCAATGAGTTGGGCGTTGTTTTTATTGATTTTTGGGTTGTTGAACAGGCTGATGATGAAGCGGGAGATATGGGGGTGGAGGGAGCGTTCGAGTTCGTCGATTAACAAAATTCCACCATCTTCGAGCACACCCAATATGTAGGTTATTATAGAGAATAATTTTTGAGTGCCAGTGGATTCATCTTCTATATCAAACTCAACAACACTTCCTTCCGTCGTGTCTTGTAAAATTCTATGAGAAGTCCTAATTTTATATTTATTTACAATCTCATTAGGAATTCCGTTTTTGTATTTGACAAATGGCATATCGGGTGATCTGTCAACTACTCTAATATCAGAAATGCCACTATCTAAGGATGCCATGACTTTTTTTACCCTATTTAAGAAATATGGTTTAGAATCTTGTAGGAACGATGCAACAACTTGGGTGCTAAACAATTTATCATCATCATAATTATTTATAAAATCAAAACCTAAGGCGCTGTTTATAAAACCAAATACGTTAAATAATTGCTCAACATTATTAACAGTACCTTTTGATACTAATGTCTGATTAGGGGATGTTAAGTCCTTTAACAGGAACGATGGACCTTTGAAATATTCTCCAAATGAAAATACCTGATATTCCCTTTTGAATAATTTGGCTTCTCTTTTTTGAGGATAAAAACTTAGATTTTCTTCAATGATGATTTCACGGGAAAATTTAATATCATAGTGATACTGAATTCCTTTCATTAAAAAATCTATGGAAAATGTTGTTGGTTTTTCTGTAGCATCTTTAGTCAATTTATATGGCTCGTATTCGCCAATAATATCATTTGGCTTTCTTGTGATAGAGCTCCTCAATAAATTTTGAAAAGCACTGATAGCCTTCAAAAAATTACTCTTCCCACTCGCATTCGCCCCATAAATCACCGCCGACTTGAGCACGTCCAAGCCGGGGGCCACGTGGGCGATGTTCTCCTCATGCCCTTTGATTTTGGCGGGAATCATCGTGATGAACTGCTCATCCTTGAACGACCGAAAATTGGAAACACTGAATTGAAGTAGCATCTTAACTGGTTTTGAAACGCAAATTTGCATTTTTTCTGCAAATAGAACCACTAAAAATCTTTATAGTTCAAAAAATACTATTTGCGGGTTGCAATTCAGATACCTACCTTCACCCCATCTTCCAATAAAAACAACTACTATGAAAAAGAAAACAAACACCCGCCGAACCTCGGACCTCAAGGCCGAAAACGAACTCAAGGCCCTCGACCTCGAACTAACCTACGGCGCCCAAATGATGCACATCTCCGACGACGCCCCGCCCGAACTCATCGCTGCTTGGCTCGACAATGTGAAACGCTACGAGGAACAGTACGCCAATGCGCCGAAAATCCCGGTTTATGAGTTTATCGGCAAGCCTGAAATAAAGCCCATTGAGGAATTAAAGCCCGAAGAAATCGAGCCGGAAATCGAGCGGCTACTGGCCTTGCTGCAAGAAAAATCGGTGCTCACCGACCGACCGGAGCACCTTTCGCCACAGCGTTATTACCAGTTTTTGACAGAAGAATTCATGCAGCACCTCATGACCGACCATGCTGGGCCGGGCATGATGCACTTTTTCAACTACGAAGAGTTCCACCACGACGGGCCGGAATTTATCGAGCAGCACGTATCCGAGTTCCTGCTCGACCTGCTGAACCTGGGCCGTGACTTCGAGGGCCTCTGGCTCAGCGAAAACTGCCGGGACGACCAAGACGCCATCTCCAAGGCCGAGGTCATGCTGCGTTGCAACACCTTCCGGGCCATGCACCGGGACTTTAAACCCATTGGTTTCAAAGCCGAAAAAGCGGAAATCCACAGTGGCACGATGTACCTGTTCTTTGGCATTGCTTATGAGGCGGAGCCAATGGGCAGCAAGGAAAAACAGCGGCACGAAGGCTTGGGCGTTGCACAATTGGGCTGGGAGGACGGCGAGTGGCTGGTGCAGGGCGTGAACATGCCAGGGTTCAAGTTTTAATCAATTATTTGTGAGTTACAAAACCCACTATATGACTAGCCCTCAAGTGTCTATTTTTGCTGGAAATTAAATTTCACCTAGCCGCTTTGCCAATGGAAACATCCGCCCACACCCGCCATCTCCACGACCTCCCCCCTCGCCAAATCGGCCTGTATACCAAGGCCGTCGTACTGTTCAGCGGCTTCCTGCAGCAGTTCGGCTGGATATTCTTTGTGATGGGCAGCCTGTTTTCATGGATTTTCATACCGCCCTCCACGGTTCGCCTCTGGTTTGAAACGGGCAAGGACTGGAAAGAGGTGCCCGGCAAGGTCATCACTGCCGAACCGACCAATTCAGCAGTGAACGAAGAAGTCGTCTATAGCTACCTGCATTCCTTCGAGGTAAACGGCCAGCGCTATACAGGCAAGAGCTTCACCGCTGGGCAGGACTTGCAGAGCGGCCAAGAAGTCACCATCCGCTACGACGCCAACGCACCCGAAAAAACCTCCTATATCCAAGGCTCCGACCGGGCGGTGTTTCCGGCCTTCGTGCTGTTTGTGCTGATATTCCCGTTGGTGGGCTTGGGCTTTATCGTTCATGCTATCCGACATAATTTGAAAGCCATCAAACTGCTCGAAATCGGTGAATTCACCCGTGGCACGATGTGCTCAAAGGAGGGCACCAATTCCTCCGTAAAAATCAACAACACGACCTACCCCGTTTTCAAATATACCTTCGAGTTTGAAGCGGAGGGGCGCACCCACAGCGCCACCTGCAAAACCCACCAAGCTTGGCTCGTGGAGGACGAGCAGCGGGAAATCATCCTCTTCGACAAGTACAATCCCGACTTCAACATCGTCTATGACGCCACCGCCAATATGCCAAACATCAGCGAACAGGGAACGCTGGAGCTAGCGGGAATCGGCAAACTCGTTTACCTTGTGCTGCCATTGATGGGCGTGGCCATCCACTTGCTGTTCTTGTGGTATGGAGCGCCATTTTCGATGGGCTGATGCTCACCGTCAATCGTTAGCCGTCAACCGTTTTATTATGTGGAAACAAAATAGCGACCTTAACTATATCAATTCGTTGAATGCCAATACTTTAGGTGAGAACCTTGGCATTGAATTCACGGAAATAGGCATTGATTTCATCATCGCCAAAATGCCCGTGGACAGCCGCACGGTGCAGCCCTACCGCTTGTTGCACGGCGGTGCATCGGTTGCCTTGGCGGAGACCTTGGGCAGCGTGGCCTCCACGCTTTGCATCGAGGATTTGACTAATAAAATGGCCGTCGGCGTGGAAATAAACGCCAATCATTTGCGGCCAGCAACGAAGGGGTTTGTCTTCGGGAAAGTGATGCCCATCCGTGTTGGGCGGGCCATGCATGTTTGGAACATCGAAATCACCGACGAGCGGGGCAAGCTGGTTTGCGTGAGCAGGCTGACAGTGGCGGTGGTGGATAAGGCATAAATCACCCCAAGTTCTTCATCACTTTCACAAACGGCTGCACATACACCCGCTCTTTTGTAGCACGGTAAAACGCATTTGCCACGGCCCCACCCGCAGGTGGCAAGGTCGGCTCGCCGAGGCCAGTCGGGTCAGTGTTGCTTTTCACGAAATGCACCTCCACGGCGGGCTGCTCGCCCATTCGTATCAGTCGGAACTTATCGAAATTTTCTTGTTGCGGCTTGCCTTTTTCGAGCGTAAAATCGCCGTACATGGCATGGCCGATGCCGTCAATCACGCCGCCCTCACACTGGTTGATGGCCGCCACCGGGTTGATGACGATGCCGCAGTCCACGGCGCAAACCACCCGTTTCACCACGGGCCTGCGGCCTTCCATTTTCACTTCGGCCACCTCGGCCACATAGGAATTATGGCAGAAATAGGCGCTAAACCCTTGGTGTACGCCAGCAGGTGCTTTTCCCCAATTTGACTTCTCTGCCGCCAGTTTCATCACGCCAATGCTGCGCTCCGCATCGTACTCGAACTTGCCGACGGGGTTCGCCTTGGCCCGCTCGAACAGTTCAATGCGGAACTGCACGGGGTCTTTCCCCACAGCCTCGGCTATTTCATCGAAAAAGCTCTGCTCTGCGCTGGCCAGAAAGTTCGTGACGGGTGCCCGCCAAGGCCCGGTCGTCACCTTGCTCGGCAAATCATGTGATTCCATCAGGCAATTTTCGATAGCCCCGGCGGGGAAGAAGTTCTCCCGAACCACGTTCCCAGCGTTCAGGCCCGCCCCGGTCAGGTGGTAGCCGACCAACTGCTCGCCCTTGATGGCCGCCCGGAACTTGTACATACTGGCCGGACGATAGATGCCCGCCGTCATGTCGTCTTCACGGGTGTAAACATGCTGAACAGGTGCTTTAGCAATGCTCGAAATCTCCGCCGCTTCCAGCACGAAATCGCCACGGAGCCGCCGCCCGAAGCCTCCTCCCATGCGGGTCAAGCCAATGCTGACGGTGCTTTCGTCCCGCCCAAGCAGCTTGGCGACCTCGCCACGGAAGCGTTCAGGGGCTTGTGCTGGGCCGGAAAGCTCTACTTTATCAGCCGTCACATTGGCGAAGAAATTCCCCGGTTCCATGGGGTTGTGCGGCAGGTACGGGGACTCGTACACCCGCTCGATTATTTTGTCCGCCGTCGCAAATGCGGCCTTTACGTCGCCGTCGTTGCGCTTGGGCTGTTCGGCAGCTTCGTCAAGTTTTTTGCGCATGGCCTCGTATTGCGAAGCGGTGCTTTCCAACGTGCCATCGTCTTCCCAAACGGCTTGCAGCGCCCGCTTGCCCTTGATGGCCGCCCAAGTTGAAGTGGCCACCACGGCGATTTTGTTGTCGTTTGCGAAGCGAAAAACCTGCACCACGCCATTGACGGCCTTTGCTGCTTTGTCGTCGAACGACTTCAGTTTTTGTCCAAAGGCAGGTGGCCGCAAGGCCGTAGAGTAGAGCATTCCCGGTACTTTTTGGTCGAGGCCGAAAACGGGTTTGCCTGTGAGGATGGCCTCCATGTCCACGTTGCCTTGGCTGGTGCCAATGAGCGTAAACTCCGAAGGGTCTTTCAGTTTCACGGCCTCCGGTGCGGGCGGCGTGAGTTTTGCGGCTGCCGCCGCAAGGCTGCCGAAGCTGGCCGAACGGCCACTGCTGGCGTGTTTCACAAAACTGCCCGATGCCTCGCACTCAGCGGCGGGCACGCCCCATTCTTGTGCAGCAGCCTCGACGAGCAGGTGCTTGGCCGTGGCGCCCGCATTGCGCAGCGTCGCCCAGGTCTGCCGAATGGACTGGCTGCCTCCGGCCACCTGCCGCTTGAAAACGGCGGTGTTGAGCGGGGCCTGTTCTACCCGCACGTCCTTCCAGTTGGCGCAAAGTTCCTCGGCCACAATCATCGGCATGGAAGTCTTCACGTTCTGCCCCACCTCTGGGTTCGGCGATAGGAGGGTGATGAGGCTGCCCTTGCCCGTAGCATCGGGCGCTATTTTCAGGTAGCCGTTCAGCTCAATGAAATCGGTGATGATGTCAGCGCCTTCAGCCTCGCCGTAGGGTTTCAGCCATGAAAAGCCAAGCATCATGCCCCCGCCGACGGTGGCGGTGATTTTGAGGAATTGGCGTCTGCTATGTTGGAGGTCGGTTGTCATTGCTTGATTGTTGAAATTGCTGGATTGTTGAAATTGTTGGGTTGCAGGGATTGCTAAGCCCGACGTTAGGAGGGATTGGTAAGCCCGGAGTTTCGCCCCTCGTTGATTTGAGTCCGGAGTAATGGCGAACGCCCGCTCAGGCTTAGCCATCCCTGCCTACCGGACAGGCAGGCCTCCCTACGGTCGGGCTTACCAATTCTTCGCTACTTGGAGGCAGCGGACTTGATGGCCGCCTTGATTTTATTATAGGTTCCGCAACGGCAGATATTGGCGTACATCGCCGCATCAATTTCGTCGTCGTCGGGGTTGGGCGTGCTTGCGAGCAAGGCGGCTGCGCTCATGATTTGCCCAGCCTGGCAATAGCCGCATTGTGGCACGTCGTGCTCCCGCCATGCCTGTTGCAGCGGGTGGCTGGCTGTCTCCGAAAGCCCTTCAATGGTGGTGATGGCGGCCTCGCCCACATCCGCCACGGTCATGGAGCAGGAGCGCATGGCGTTGCCGTTGTAGTGGATGGTGCAAGCGCCGCATTCGCCGATGCCGCAGCCGTATTTGGTGCCGTAAAGGCCGAGGTTGTCCCGCAGCACCCACAGCAGCGGGGTGTCGGGGTCGGCTTCGACCTTGTGTTTTTTGCCGTTGACGGTGATATCGTATTTTGCCATGATGTGGTGGTGATTGGTGATTCGTGACTGGCGATTAGGCCGCTCAGTGGGTTGAGTATTGATATGGCCTTTAGAAGTAAGTGGCCGAAAATTAGCTTTTTTATCGGAATCACTTCTTCTTGAATCCGATTCGCTCCCGTTTTTCCCAATCCTTTTTGTCTTTTCTGTCTTGCAGTAGCAGTACCAGTGCTTTTTCAAAATCCTCGGAACGGATTTCCAATTCAGTGAGCCGTTGGGCAAGCTCGGTATAGGTGAGCGCATAGCGCCGGATGGCCACGAAGGCCCGCATAATTCCAATATTCACTTCGATGGCCCGCTCGCTATTGAGTACGCTGGAGAGCATTGCGACGCCTTGCTCGGTGAAGGCGAAGGGGAGGTATTTGCTGTGTTTGCCTTTGCCTAAAGGTTCTAAGATCACAAATTGTGATCTTAGAATGTTAAATTCTTCTTTCGTTAGTTCAAACATGAAGTCATCTGGAAAGCGCTGAATATTGCGCCTTACGGCAAGTTTAAGAAGCCTTGTCTCCGTCCCGTACATCTCCGCAAGGTCGAAGTCGAGCATCACCTTATGTCCCCTTATCTCGTGGATTTTTTGCTGGATGAGTTGCAGTTCCATTTTCCCATAGTTGTTTGTGATGAAGTGTCGTTTAGCTACATCCTTAATTTCTAAGATCACAAATTGTGACCTTAGAAATCTGGATTTCATACGGCTAAATCTGTTGGTATGCCATGTCCTGAATTCTTTAAGGTCACAATTTGCGTCCTTAAAGATTCACATTTGATGGGGAAAGGTACCGGAGAACCTTAGAAAAGAATGAGTAAAATCGGCTGTAAAAATAACTTCAAATCACAATTCTCGAAGCAACCGATAAAGGTTTTTGAAACAGCAAATAAACTACTCGCACCTCGAAACTCAAACCTCAAAACTTCACCTCACCAACCTCCGTCAAAATACTTCTCCGATTCGCTCAACCGTTTTTTCTTCTTTCTCTTCCGCTTCTTTTTGTCCTGCTTCGCAATGGGCGACTGGGAGAGCACCCTTGGAGCACTGCTGCTTCTGGCCCGGAGCTTGGTCGCCCTTTGCGGCAGCACGGGCAAACGCTCGATGGTGGTTGGCCCACTGTTTTCAACGAAAATGGCCTGCGGGAAACAAAGCGCATCCTTCAGCGCATCGGCCAATGGGGTGCGCTCGATAACGCCCCGCTCCAAGCGGTTCTCCACGCAGTCACCCGTGATGTCCCAGACGATGGCCCCGGCCAGTCCGTGGTCGAGGATGTACTGCGCCTTGCTGGCCACCGACCGCTCATCGTCGAAGCTGACGAAAGTGTTCGTGCTTTTGCTCCGCAAAAAAGGCGCTTGGGCAAGGCTGTCCCAGTGGTAGTAAAACTGGTCTTGCTTCGCCAAAATATTGTAGAAACTAGGCGAGCCTTCGTCTTCCTTAAAAGTGCGGGCGTCCACCGCCTGTGCGGAGCCGACGTGCAGGCCAGCGGGGCCACGGGTCTTCATGGCTCGGCCGTAGAACGGCACACCAAGGCAGATTTTGTGGGCAGGCACCCCAAAGTCCAATAGGCGATGGATGGTGCTGTGCGTGTTGTAGCCCTCGATGCCTTTGGCGGGCGGGTAGAGCGGCGAGTTGTGGTTCGTCACCGAAAAGTCCCGACCGTAGAAATCGTAGGTCATCATGTTAACGAAGTCGAGCAGCGGTTCTACTTGCTCCCATTCAATGTCTGCCATGCGCTCCGGTGAGCATCCGAAGGCGGCGGTGATGTAAAGCTGTCGGCCTTCGGCCAATTGCAGTTCGTTGAACGTGTCCCGAATCTCTTGAATCAAGAGCGGGAAATAATGGCGGTCGTTGAGGGAGCCGCCCTGCGCCCGGTAGCCGGGGTACTCCCAGTCAATGTCAATGCCGTCCACGCCATAGTTGCGCACCATTTCGGCGCAAGACTCGGCGAAGCGGCGGCGTTTTTCAGGGTGGGCGGCGATGGGCGAAAAATGCTCGGACAGCGTCCAGCCGCCGATGCTGATGAAGACCTTGGTGCCGTGCTCGTGCGCTTTTTCAACGAGCGAAGGGGTGGTCGGACCGCCCTGCAAGAGCAGCTTGTCGGTCTTCGGGTCGAAAGGCTTTACCGAGCCATCGGGCTTAGGCTCGAAGAAGGCGTAGTTGAGGGCCGTGTATTTGGAATAGTCAATGGTGGCGGGGTTCACGAGCTGCTGGCGGTCGTAGAACTTCCAACTGGGGTAGTAGCCGATGACTTCGCGGCAGGGCAGCTGGCAGTTGGCAGTTGGCAGTTGGCAGTTGGCAGCCAGCAGCAGTGTGATTGCCGAAGGCAGTAATTTGAAAAGACCAACTGTCCAACTTTTTATGGAAATCATGGAAAAATCTTGTAGGCTTTTTCAGCGAGCAATTTTGGTTTGAGGTCGTCTTCCAAATCCATGCCGCCTATTTAATCTTGGACGGACTGATTCGGAGTCAGTCGTTTATCCTACTCTCCAACAACCTCCAATATCTCTTTTTTCAATTTCGAACTTAGCCAAAATCCAGCCTCTTCTTGCAAGTCTTCAAGCATTGATTTCAATGAGTCAATCAATCCCAATTCTTTTGCCTTGACAAGCACGCCGAGCAAGCCAATGGTTTTAAGGCCCATTTCTTTCGCCTTTTTCGCCCCAGCCCTTTCATCAATGAGCAAGAGGCCTGCGTTGATTTCTTGTGATAGTACAATTGCCTCGCTCTCTCCAGCGTCCAAATTTATCCTCAGCAGCAGAACTTGTTGAGCATTGACGGGCTTTCTGATGATTATCCAACCTAATTTGTCAATTTCTTGAATGTCGTACCCAAATGATTTGAGCTTCATCAGCTCGTCATAAACAGCTTGTGGTACGATAATCTGTTGGTAAATTTCCCGAAGCAAATCAAGCCTGCCGATGACAAACAGGTTGGAAATTGGCGAGGTATCACTTATGACAATCATGCGAGGCTGCGCAGTGTTTTCAGGTCTTCCCGAAAATCCTCCACATCATAGTGGATGGAAATTTTGCGCTTGGCAAGTTCCTTCTGAAAAATCAATTGAGGCACACCCAAAAACTCGCTGGCCTGTCCAAGCGTGAATATTTCTTCTTGGAAAAGGGCAATGGCAATCTGTAGCCGAACGGCATTTTCGGTCACTTTGGCTTGGCGCAGGACTGCATCTGGTATTTCGATTAGCATGACGCTGATTTTTTAACAAATATAGGTCTTTCGAGGCAGAAAATTGTACTGTAAATTCACAACCACCGTATCGCCATATCCAAAATCCGCTGTTTCATCCCATCATACGGCGCCCGCAGCAGCTCGCTCACCCCCCAGAAATCTTGGCGATAGACGGCACGGGCGTTGCTGAACGCCTCAAAACCGTACCAACCGTGCGACTTCCCGATTCCGCTGTTGTTCACGCCGCCGAAGGGCAGGTCGTGGTTGTAGAAATGCAGTTGGCAATGGTTCACGCAAGAGTTACCCGCACGGGTCTCGGCGAGCACCCGGCGCTGGGTTTGCTTGTTTTTGCTGAAAATGCTGAGGGTGAGCGGGCGCTCCCCGGCATTGACGAAGGCGATGGCCTCGTCCAAGCTGCGGTAGGGAAGCACGGGCAGCAGCGGCCCGAAAACCTCTTCTTGCATCAGCAACGAACCATCAGGCACATCGCCCATGAGCGTCGGTTCGATGTAGTTCGTGGCGGCATCGGTGCGGCCTCCGGCCAATATTTTTGCGCCTTTGGCGATGGCGTCGTCGAGGTAGTTTTTCACCCGATGGAAATGGCGGGCGTTCACGCTGCGGGGGTACGAGTCGGACTTCGAAGCATCCTCGCCGTAGCTTTCCACGAGACGCTGTTTCATCAAATCCAACAACTCGGCATAGACTTTCTCCTGCACCAGCAGGTAGTCGGGGGAGATGCAGATTTGGCCACAGTTGGCGAATTTGCCCCGGATGATGCGGGTGGCCGTGGTGGCCAGGTCGGCGGTCTCATCCACGATGGTGGGGGACTTGCCGCCCAGTTCCAGCGTCACCGAGGCGAGGTGCTCGGCGGCGGCTTTCATTACCTGCTTGCCGATGCTCGGTGCTCCCGTGAAGAAAATATGGTTGAACGGCAGCACCAGCAGTGCCTTTGAAGCCTCCACATCGCCTTCTACGACGGCCACTTCGTTTTCCTCGAACACCTCCGCCACGATTTTCTTTATCACCGCCGACGAGTGCGGTGTCATTTCCGAAGGCTTGATGATGGCTGTGTTGCCTGCGGCAATGGCCGAGACAAGCGGCAGGAACGAGAGGTTGAACGGGAAATTCCACGGCGAGATGATGAGGCAGACGCCTTTCGGCTCGTACTGCACCCACGAGGTGGAACCCATAAAAGCGATCGGCGTGGGCACCCGCTTGGGTTCCATCCAGCGGCGCAAGTGCGACTTGGTGTGGCGGATGGCCCCGGTGATGGGCAGCACCTCCACGGCATCCACCTCGAAGGGCGGCTTGCGGTAGTCGGCGAACATGGCGTCCCGCATGGCCTGGCGGTTGCGAAGCACAGTATCCAGCAAGCGGTCGAGCTTGGCAATGCGCTCACGGGCTGTGGCCTTGGCGACGACTGGCGCATTGCGAAGCTGGAGGTCGAAAATGCGCTGGATGGTAGTTGCGGACTTGCTTTCGAGTACGGTATTTTCCATTGGTTACATTGATTCGTCTTGAAAACCTTGAACATGTTCAAAGTTCTTAAAATCATTCAAAATGGCTTGCGCATTGGGGAAATTCGCATCAAGTTTAAGGCATTCTTGCATGGCAGATATTGCTTTTTCAAAATCTCCCAGTCTTGCAGAAATGGTGCTTAGAAAAAAATATGCCTCGTCAACATCTCCTTCTTTTTGTAGAGCTTGAATCAGGTATTCCCTCGCTTCTAAAAACATCTCCTTTCTCATTAAGCATGTGCCCAGGAAAATATAGGGATAGGTACAGTCTGTGCCAACCTCAATGCTTTTCTTGTAGGCTGAAATTGCTTCATCTAATCTACCTTGGTCTTCGAACAGTCGGCCTTTATTTGCAAAGTAACAGAACTTGTATTCGTCAGGAATTTCATCAACTAAGATTCTGTCAAATATTTCCTCTGATCTGGTGTAATGCAAACAAATCCTCAATTGGCAGGCATAATGAAATAAGTTGTTAGCGTTTGGATTGATAGCAACTGCTTTTTCCCAAGCAAATGCGCTTGAAACTGCCCATTCGTTTTCTTCATACTCATAACCCCATTGTTTCCATGTCTTTGTCATACTGAGCTATTTGATTTGCCATGCGAACGGGAGTGCCCTTGAATTGGTTCCGCCCCGAAATTAAAAACTCTGTTAGAGCTCCAAGCTCTAACAGAGTTTTTAATTTCGGGGCGGAACCAATTCACCTAACCGCCTCCACCTTATACCCCTCCTTGCGCAGCAACGAAATCACCCCTTGGTCGCCTGCCAAGTGCCCTGCACCGACGGCGAAAAAACTGGGTTGCTTCATCATCATTTCGCCCATGACGGGTATCCAGTTGCGGTTGCGCTGGTTGAGCAGCAGGTCTTCGTAGCCGCTGATATCGCTGCCCTCCTCGCCCATCATGGACACCATGCCCACGATGTCCTGTGCCTTGTAGAGCTTCACCATTTCGTCGAATTGTTCGCCGCCTTCACCACCGCTGCCACTGGTCTTGATGGTCTCGACGAGCATCTTTGCTTGGTCTTCGTAGGGTATGCTGTCGAACATGCTCATCTGGTACTCGGCAGTTTCGAGGCCGCCCATTTTCTTTTTCTGTTGCTCCGCAATCTTCATGATTTCCATCTCGTAGGATAGCATGTTGCCGTCGCCACCAAGGCCGCCACTGAGGTCCATGTCGGCAAACACGGTGAGGAACATCGGCTTCATGCGCTCGAAAAGGAAGAGTGGCAGGCCCTGCTTGTCGAAGTGCGCCTTCACGAGTTCATAATCCTCTTTGCTGAGGAGGTCACGCAGCGATTTTCCGTCGCT
>JADLHE010000261.1 GCA_020848965.1 Saprospiraceae bacterium | reverse complement strand
GCGTGAGAACGAGATTGACGCAGCAGGTTGCGTGACGGGCAAACCCGTGGCGCTCTACGGCATCCAAGGCCGCACCGAGGCTACCGGACGTGGCGTTTTCTACGGCCTTCGTGAGGCTTGCGACAATGCCGAAGACATGAAACGACTGAAACTACAACCCGGACTTGGCGGCAAGACCATGATTATCCAAGGGATGGGTAACGTAGGCTCTTACAGTGGCACTATTTGCCAAGAGGAAGGCGGCGTTAAGGTCATCGGTGTGGGAGAATGGGACGGCGCCATTTACCTCGAAAGCGGCATTGATGTGAATCAATTGCTGAAAGTCAAACAAGAAACGGGCAGTATCACCAATTACCCTGGCGCAAAGGTTTTCTCGAAGGAAGACCGCAACAAGGTATTGGAAATGCCATGCGATATACTCGTTCCGGCTGCGTTGGAAAACCAAATCACGGTTGACAACGCCAAGAACATCAAGGCGAAAATCATTGCGGAAGCAGCAAACGGCCCTATCACTTCTGGTGCGGAGGAAATACTGTTGAAAAAAGGCACGCTCATCATCCCCGACGTTTTCCTGAATGCTGGTGGTGTGACGGTTTCTTATTTCGAGTGGTTGAAAAACCTTTCCCACATGCGTTTCGGGCGGATGGAGAAGCGTTTCAATCAAACCTCGCAGGAGCGCATGCTGCACGTCATCGAAGACCTCACGGGCCGCAAGATTGACCCGGAAATCCTCCGTAAAGTTGCCCGTGGCGCCGATGAGGTGGACCTCGTGCGCTCTGGTCTGGAGGAGACGATGTCCCGTTCCTACAATTTCATCAATGAGTTCCGCCAAAAGAATGGCATCGACATGCGCACGGCAGCTTTTGCCTACGCCATCCAACTCATTGGCAACGACTATCAGAACTTGGGTATCTTCCCATAGTCCGGAAATCCATTCCGTACATTTCAAACGGCGGCGAGGTTTCAAACCACGCCGCCGTTTTTTTTGTAACACGGACTAGCAGTCCGTGTTAGCTGGAAGATTTTTTTTGCTGCCGATTAAACGCTTTCCCATTCCGACGGTCTATTCCTCTCGTAAACAAAACCGCATCGTATATGCAATGAGTGTTACCCGACGACTTCCTAAGCAAAAAGAGGAAATCCCGACTTTTTTCATCCAATTTTCAACAACCTTTAAAATCTACAGACATGAAAATCATGAAATGGCTTACCGCTACCGCACTTGCTTTGACCGTATTGTTCACGGCTTGCAAAAAAGAAGACAACGACACCATCCAATCGGAGCAATTGGTGGCTGCTGAGGACCAAACCAGCGCCAACGATGTTTACGAAGACGTGGACGAACAAGTGGACGAAGCCATCGAAACCCGTGGAGCGGGCGAAGATTGCCCAACCATCACCATCAGCCCAGCCGACGGCTCTTATCCCCGACTGATGACCATTGACTTCGGCACAACAGGCTGCACGGGCCTCGATGGCCGCATCCGCACCGGACAAATCGTGGTGAACTTGACCGATACCCTTACCAATACAGGTGCCGTCCGCACCGCTACTTTCGTGGACTTCCACGTGGATGGGGCGCATATCGAAGGAACCCGGACCCTGACGAATGTTGGAACGGACGCCAATGGCCATTCCACTTTTACCCGCACTGTTACTGGCGGCAAAATCACTTACCCGAACGGCAAAGTGACAAGCTGGGAAGCCAACCACAATCTCACACTTGTGGAAGGCGGCGACACTCACGTGCTGCTGGACAATGTTTGGGAAGTAACGGGCGGTGCAACGGGCGTCAACCGCAACGGAAAGGCATTCACCACGGAAATCACCACGCCATTGGTGCGCAAGCGCAGTTGCCGTTGGGTAGTGTCCGGCGTGAAGTCCATGACCATTGACGGCAAAACCCTCACCATTGACTACGGCGATGGAACCTGCGACCGCAAAGCCACCGTGACTGGGCCAAACGGCAATTCAAGGGAGATTTTGATTCGCTGGTGGCAGTGATGAGTTGGCAGTTCGACAGTTGGCAGGTCTTGTCCCGATTTATCGGGATGGCAGTCGGTGACTGCTAAGGGCAAAGGGCGTGGTTGAGACATCAATCACGCCTTTTGCATGGGTGACAATGGGTGCTTCAATGGGATAAAACTTTTAGTTATTGCCAACCAAATTTGGGTTATGTGTTGTCTTTATGCAAAAAACAGCCTTAAATTGCGCTGAAAAACGGATTTTAAAAACAAGCAACGCCTGATTTTTAAACCATTTTTCAACTATTCACCAAAACAATCCTCTAATGAAAAAGCATCTCTTTTTGCTTGCCTTTTTGATTCCATTGCTTCCTTCCTGCTGCAAGAATGAAGACTCAACAACCGATTGTATTGACCTCAAAATAGAAGCATTTAAAGCAGAACCCGGTTCATCTGCCATTTATGAATACGACACTCCGGATGGCAAGCAGTACCTTTTTGAGCATGGCTGCATTGATTGCGGCGACTATGTTTATGACATTACCTGCACCGCCGTTTGTGTGACCAACCTAGAAGGTTATGACGAAAATGTGCAGTTTTGTAGCCAATCGTTTTATGACTCGCCTCGTAAGGAGATTTGGAAGAAATAGCAAGTTTGCCAATTGACTTGATTTAAAAGGCCATCTGCAGGTTGCTCTTATTCGTGATTGGCAAACAATAGCTGCTGAAACAAAAAAGCGTGGTTGGGATTCTCAGCCACGCTTTTTTGTTGAACCTACCGCCGCCACTCCTCCGTCATCAATTCCCCGACCTCCCCGGCCAGTTCCAAGCCTGCATTGCGGCCCGTGCTTTCAAAAACCAAGGCATCCCGGTCGTAAAAACGGAGGTGCAGCGTGGCCTGCATGCTCTCGTTCACCTTGCCCTTCATCTCGCCCGTGAGCGGGGAAATGAGCACGGCCCCCGGTGCTTGCAGCGCCGTGATTTCCAATCGGTAACGGCGGTCACGGAACTGGAGGCGCACCTCCTGTTCGCCCAAGGCAGCCTTCATGCTCGCCCCGGTATAAGTGGCAAAACGGTAGAGGACATTTCCCCATTGGAAGCCCACCAAATAGCCGATAAAATGCCCGTTCAGCCACGGGATATGCGCCACGGAGGCAAACAGGCAGGTCTTTTCCGACTGCGGAAAATGGTTGGACTGCATCCAGATATACGAGCGAGGAAAAGACGTGCCCCAATCCTTTTCGATATACCCGATGCCGCCGCCGAAATCCACGGGCTGGCCATGCACCTGCACCTGCCCGGAGAGCCGATGGTGCAGGCTCACCACCCCATGAAAGCATTGCATGAACGGCACGAAAGAATACCAGCCCATGACGCCCGGTGCGCCCAACATCTTCGGCCAAGGCGTCGGCGATTGCAGCTCAATGCGGCCTTTCAGTTCCGGCAAATCCAGTTCGATATGCGTACCGGAAAAGGAATTCAGGCCAAGTTGCAGGTAAAACCCCGTCTCCGATGGCCGGAAATCCGCTGCCGGAAATTCTTGGTAGCTCGCCTTGCAATGTTTGCCGTCCAGCACTTGGATGAATGCGTGCGATTCCCCGTCCTTGCCCATCGAAATACCGGGAATGACGGCGAAAACCTGCGCCTCCGATGCATCCACCAGCTTGTAGTACCAGCCTTCAAAATAGCCCTGCGAGCGGCCCCAGCCGTGGTACATATCGGGGTTCCAAGTGGAGCGGAGGCGGAGAAGGAGATTGTTCATATTTATGATTGATTTGATTTACGGTTGGG
>JADLHE010000260.1 GCA_020848965.1 Saprospiraceae bacterium | reverse complement strand
ATAGCCTCACACTTACCCATGACAATAAAAAAAGTGGCAATTACAACATACGTAATACCATGCTGGCATTGCCAACTCAACCGATTTTCAGAGAAGATGGCACCTATTCAGGCCCTATCGCACAGCCGGTTTGGGATGGCGACATCACCAACCCCATCGGGCTTTCCAAAATAGTGAATAACTCAACAAAGGGATACAACGTCTTGGGTTCTGTTTTTGGCGAGCTGGATCTGATGAAAGACCTGAAATTCAAATCCACCTTCGGACTTCAAGCCAATTTCTGGAACGACCGCACCTGGGCTCCCTCCTACCACTGGAACTCATCAGTGAATGAAAACGATTACCTTTCAGAACAATACAACAAAAATATCACTTGGGTGTGGGACAATTATTTCACCTATGATAAAAATTTTGGCGACCATCATTTGGTGGCAATGGCCGGAACCAGCGCACAGGAAAACAACCGCAATTATTTGTATGGTTCAGTGCAGGGCTTTCCAAGCCAGCTGACCCAGCAAATGAACAACGGCAATCTCATGCCTGTGGTTGGGGGTAATATGTATTCTTGGTCTTTGCTTTCCTATATGGGAAGGGCCAATTATTCCTATCTCGGCAAGTATATGGTTACAGCCACCTTGCGCCGTGATGGTTCATCGCGCTTTGGCGAGGGCAACAAATGGGGTACTTTTCCATCTGCAAGTGCTGCATGGCGTATCTCGGAAGAATCGTTCATGAAAGATTTTGATTTCCTCAGTGATATGAAAATCCGAGCAGGATATGGCATTACCGGTAATCAAGAAATTGGCAACTATTCTTTTGCCTCTGCGTTACAAACCATTTCTTACAATTTTAACGGACAAATTGTAAATGCCGTCGTGCCCACCATCATGCCCAACCCAAATGTTCAATGGGAGCAGCAGGAGCAAATGAATTTCGGAGTGGACGCTACTTTTTTTAACCATAAAGTTGAAGTGGCTGTTGACGGATATATCAAGAATACCAACCAAATGCTTGTACCCATGAATGTGCCTGTTTCAACAGGATATTCTGATGTTTTTGTACCTTCTATCAATGCCGGTAAAATGGAAAACAGAGGCGTTGAAGTGTCAGTAAGATCAAATAACCTAACTGGCGATTTTAGCTGGACCACCAACATGACCTTTGCATACAACAAAAATAAAGTGATAGATTTGAATGATACCGTGCCGCTCACCAGTGGCAGTATCGGTTTGAATTATAACTTGGCCCTTATTCAAGCCGGTTACCCCATCAATATGTTTTATGGTTTTGTTACCGATGGCATTTTCCAGAATCAGGATGAAGTGGATCGGCACGCGGTGCAGGTGCCCGGCAATGATCCTTTCAACCGCACCTCGCCCGGCGACATTCGTTTTAAAGACATGAACAACGATGGAGTGATTGATGACAAAGACCGCGTTTTGCTTGGCAATCCGAACCCCAAATTCATTTTCTCGTTAGGAAACACCTTCGCTTACAAGCGTTTTGATTTAACCATTTTCTTTCAAGGGATGACCGGCAATCAGATTCTCAATGCCAACAGAATTTGGGCTGAGGCCATGTCGGTAGCTCAAAACCAAACCACGCTGACCTTAGATCGGTGGACAGGAGAAGGAACAAGTCAGTTGGTTCCAAGAGCCGTTTTTAATGATCCCAATAAAAACGCACGTCCTTCTGACAGATTTGTCGAAGACGGTGATTATCTCAGACTTAAAAACCTAATCATCGGTTACACTTTGCCCCAAAGCGTGCTTGCCCGACTCAATATGAGTTCGCTGCGCATTTATGTTTCGGCAGTAAACCTGCTCACATGGACCAAGTACACGGGCTTTGACCCTGAGGTAGGAACAAGCGGAATTGACAACAGTGTTTATCCTTTGACATCCACCTACAGTATTGGACTTAATATTGGACTTTAACCTTTAAAATTTGTATGATGAAAACAAAATATATATCCATTCTGATTGTAAGTCTAATTGCACTGGCAGGCTGTAAAAAAGACTTTCTGACCAAGTCGCCTGAAGATTCAATCAATACGGCTAACTTTTTTCAAACCGAGGCTGATGCTATCGCGGCCATCAATGGCGCTTATCAGCCACTTCAATGGCCAAAACTTTACAATATGCGCATGTGGACCACCGATATTATGGCCGGCAACAGCATTGTTGGTGCAGGAGGTGGTTCGGACGGACAAGAAACGCAAGACAATGCCAACTTCGTTACAGCCACCGACAATCAAGGGGTGCTCGACTTGTGGCGCGGCCCCTGGCCGGGTATCCTTCGGGCCAATATCGTCCTTGAAAAAGTGCCTAATATGAACATCAATGCTGATCTTAAAAACAGGGTGCTTGGTGAGGCCTATTTTTTAAGAGCACATTATTATTTTATTTTGGTTCGCTTTTTTGGTGATGTGCCGCTTGTTCTTGCACCAGTAAACCCGGGAGATAATCTCCGCCCCTCGCGAACCGATAGAAACGTGGTGTACGACCAAATCATTTCCGACTATAAAATGGCTGCCGAGCTGTTGCCGCCTGCAAGCTCCTACTCCTCCACCGACCTTGGAAGAGCCTCAAAAGGTAGTGCTTTGGGCATGTTAGCCAAGGTGTATTTAACACTCGGCAACTGGCAAGAAACAGTCAATTACTGCGATCTTGTTGATGGATTGGGTTATGCCTTAAATGAAAACTATGCGGATAATTTTAATCCTTTGACCAACAACTCAATAGAGTCACTTTTCGAGATTCAGTAT
>JADLHE010000259.1 GCA_020848965.1 Saprospiraceae bacterium | reverse complement strand
GCCTGATAATAAAATTGTAACGCTTATCCCAATTGGCGACAGCCATCCAAGCCTTCATCCATTGAAAGGTACGAGCAGCCTAGGGAAGATGGGGCTTAGGATGGAATTGTATGGCAATTTGGATACAGCCGGCCCGGTGCAAATGACGATAATGGCTAAACTGCCAAGCAGCGGTGGGTTCACCAGTGAATTATTGCTCGCAAAGTGTATTTGGCACCCCAGGGAGGGAAAGTCCGTAGCTCAATTAGGAGCTATCGTCAGATACGACACCCTGATTTCACAGGAAAAATCTAACAGGTTCTTAATGTTCAAGTCGCTGATGAGAGAAACAATAATCAGGCTTGTTTTCTCTGTATTTAATTGGGATGATTTGTACGAATATATTGAAATCAGTAATCTTCATATCCTGGAAGAAAGATCGCGTTTTAAGATTCTGAAGGGGCATTATGAATGCTACTCCATTAGTGTGTCGGAAGGTGAAGGAATGGTGAGGAGATGCCTTATGGAAGTATCCGATTCCGGCCGGGTTCTATATCACAACCTTTTAAGGGAGGAATTGGAAGGCAGGTTGTCCTTCAGGAATCAATCTGCCTGTTTTAGTATCCAACTGTACACCATGCACACCAAGCTATGTGACCCACGTTATTCATTAACCCTGGCCTGCAATCTGGACAATCCCATGAAAATGATGACAGGCGTATTTTCTGGTAGGACGCTGCACAATCAACCATTGGCTGGATTGTTGGCCATTTGTAAGACTGATGAAACTTTTAATGGGTACGGCAAAGCTGATAAGATACCTCTTGAACACCCAGCTTTTCAAAAAACCTTAGAAAATCACCCACGTTTGCTCCCATTCCTTACTGGAAAAGAGTTTCCCCATTACTTGGATGAGTACTTTAGCATTTAGCATGACTGGCAATGCTGTGGACTCAGCTATTTGTAGCCCAATACAGTGTAATTTAAGATTCTTGACAGTTTGACTTGGCGTAATTTCAGATGGGATTGAAAAATTGCAAACAATTTTTTTAATCCCAAAATCTCTCTCCCGACGGCGGCTGCCGAAGGCTGGCGCCGCCGGGAGGTGGGAGGGATGCATGGGGTCGAAGTCCCCATGCCCCATTTTTGAAAAGGTCAACTTATTTAGTTTACAGTGTAGCTCACCTTCTCAAAAAAAGTATCCACACATTGATATGGGTGGGTGGATGAGGAAAGTTATTCATTGGACCCCTGTTTTGGAAACTGTTGACTGTCGAAAAGTGCAATCGGAGTTTTTTCATGAGGTTATAGTGTTAAGCAAGTCAAATCCGATATCAATGAATTCCAATGGGCAGTGGGCCAGTTCAACGACTATTTCGTGGGCTTGGAAGTGGTGGACCCTGAACGGCAGATTTTTCTTGGAGTAACGGATGATGCTTGGGAAGACTTTTTCCAAGAGAACCCATCATTCAAAAGTCATTGGAGCGGATTCAGGCAAAAATCGTGGTATATAGTGTTGTAAATGAATCAATTGTGTCATGGAGAAGCTAAAGAAATACCAAGACGTAATCGTTGGCTAACTCAATGAGCAAGCCAAGATAATTCCTGCTAACATGCCCGACATTAAGAGCCATGGTCATCGTGGACAGGGAGAACAACCATTTCCAACTGCTCCAGACAGGCTGGCAGGGGGCAAAATATGTTTTCACTGTGGGTGATGCACTTCGACATTAAGGACGAGAAGGTTTGGTTCCAACGAAACATCACAGAGCACGAAGCTGTGGATGTGCTGATGGAGCGAGGGGTTGTTAAGGAAGACCTCGTGCTGGGGTTTAGACCTGTATATGCAAGGGGGTACGCTGGGTTTGCGGTGGCATGATGAATAGAGCAGCATCGCATCAACACCCTGCAACGCTATGTGATGCTGACGTTTGCGTATTCGATTCAGGGGTTTGGGAAGGAAGGGGGGATTACGGTTGATGTGAGGGGGAGGGAGGATTGATTTATCATATCTTGACCTTAATTCCAATTGCATGCAGCATAGGCAAGAATCCACAAAACAAGACCAATTACTAATAACGTTTTAGGTCTATCAACCGTTGTCATTTCTTTCTTAATTATGATGTCAGTTGGAGCATTTTCCATCTGAACTATATCTATTTCCTCTCCAATGTGGTAATTACTTTGAATTACAGGTTGTTCATATCTTTTGCCAATCTTAATCCCGTGATAATCTGGAAGTTGTAAGTGTAAGTAATAATAATTTTGATCGTCATCGCTTTCTACAAGTTCAATGTTTGTTACTATGGCTTTGGAATGAATGCCCCTTTTCTTGAATTGAAACTGCCGAGAGAATTTATAGAGCTGTATAAAGCCAAATGTAAACAAGACAAATCCAAGATCTTTCATAATGATATCATTACAATTATTGCACCTATTTCATTAGGTTGAAATGTCTAAGGAATTTATTAAGCGAATTGATGGATTTAAGAATTTTTTGATAAAGGATGATTCTGAACTCCCTCACGGAAACACCCCCTTTAACAAAACCCTTTCCCCCCGCTCACAAAGCGGCACAAATCGCTCATAAAACGTCTTCCAACCCGGCTGCCGGGTCAGGCGCCAAAGGCTTAAATACCATTGTAGCCTCATTCAACCAGCAAATAAACCTCAAAAATAATCGAATTTGTGCCATAAAGCCTACCTTTTTGAGCTACAATTCGAGCATCTTAGCCACAAATTCCTTTGCCCGACTCACCCCACCAAAAACACCACCGGCCTTTTATCCAACCCCGTCGGCGGCGCTTTCCGCCATTCCCCAATCGTTTTTGTTTGCACCAACTGCGTCGCCAGCGTCAAATCGGCGGCGATGCAGAACTTGGTATTGGGCTGTAAAACCTTCATAGCTTGTTCGATGATGGCCTTGTTGCGGTAGGGCGTTTCGATGAAAACCTGGGTTTGGTGGTGTTTGGTGGCCAATTGCTCCAGCCGCTTGAGGTCGTCGGCGGGGGATTTGGCGGAGAGGTAGCCGTGGAAGGTGAAACTTTGCCCGTTCATGCCGCTGGCCATCAGCGCCAGCAGGATGGACGATGGGCCGACCAGCGGTACGACTTCCACACCCTTGCGATGGGCAATTTCCACCAGCTTGGCGCCGGGGTCGGCGATGCCGGGGCAGCCAGCCTCGCTTAAAATGCCGAGGTCGTGGCCTTCCAGTGCGGGTTTCAGCAAAGCTTCCAGTTCCACGGTGGGCGTGTGCTCGTTCAGTTCTTCGATTTGGTAGTCGGAGATGGGTTTGGGCGGGTTCGTCGCCTTGATGAAATGGCGGGTCGTCTTCGCCCGTTCGGCCACGAGGTGGGTCAGGCGGTGAAGTATTTCAACCACATAACCGGGGATGGTTTCGAGTGCATCGTCGCCGAGGGGGCAGGGGAGGAGGTAGAGTTTACCGAATTTAGTCATTGGTCGTTATGCTTCGCCGTCATTGGTCATTGGGGACAAAGGTAGGCCCCGACTGCCGACTGCCAAGCACCTAACTACCAACTTATTTTTAAAGAAGCTATCTTTTTCCAATAAAACTATCTACTTTTGCACGCCTTTTCGGAAAGCACTTTGCTACGGCGGCAGGGTTTTAATAAAACTTATTGAAAATCAGCAGTTGGGGCGAATGCCCGAAAACAATTAATACTTCAAAACAGTATGCGTAATTACGAAGTAACCTTCATCGTAGATCCAGTGCTGTCGGGCGATGAAATCAAGGCGACAGCTCAGAAGTATGTCGATCAGCTCCAGGGTGCTGGAGCCAGCATCGTACATATTGACGAGATGGGCCTGCGCCAGTTGGCGTATGAAATCAACAAGCGTCACGCTGGGTACTACTATTGCATCGAATTCGAGTCAGAAACCTCCGGTTATTTGGCTGAACTCGAACTGAACATGCGCCGCGACGAGCGCCTGCTCCGCTTCCTTACCATCGCCCTCGACAAGTACGGCGTGAAGTACAATGCGGACAAGCGTGCCGGCCTCATTGGCAAGGCGAAAAAGAAAACCAAGGCCACTACAGAAGTGGCTGGTGCCACTGGCGCTGCCGCTGCTGCGGCTGTTGCTCCAAAGGCAAAGATTGCCAAAGCTCAGCCACCACAGCCTGACAACCTGAAGCGCATCGAGGGCATTGGCCCGAAAATCGCTGAAGTGCTCAAGGCTTCCGGCATTGACTCTTTTGCAAAATTGGCTGGCATGACTCCTGACCAAATCAAGGACATGCTCAACCAAGCTGGCGACCGTTTCAGCTTCCAAGACCCAGCTACTTGGCCTGCACAAGCGCAACTTGCTGCACAAGGCGAGTGGGACAAGCTCAAGAAATGGCAGGATGAACTTAAAGGCGGCAAACTCGTGAATGCCCCTGCTGCTTCATCTTCTGCTGAAGTAGCGGCTGCCGTAGCATCAACTGGTGCTGTAGCTGCCGTAGCGGCTGGAGAAGAGGAATAATGAACAATGCTTGATGGCGCTTGAATCATAAGCTGATTCTTTCACCGTCTTTCATCATTCAAGATTCTAGGTTCAACAATCAATCAATTTCAAAAATTAAATAATCATGGCTGCATCAAGAGACGATATCAAGTTTCTCAGCAATCCAAATATAGGTCAGCAACGTAAGAAGTACTGCCGCTTCCGCAAGTTCGGCATCAAGTACATTGACTACAAAGACGCTGACTTCCTTCTGCAATTCGTTAACGAACAAGGCAAAGTGCTGCCACGCCGTATCACAGGCAACAGCCTGAAGTACCAACGCCGTGTGGCCACTGCCGTCAAGCGTGCCCGCCACCTTGCATTTATGCCTTACTTGACCGACTTGTTGAAATAATTTAGTGACTGGTGAACAGTGATTGGTGATTGGCTTTCCTGCCATTTTCCAGTTTCCACCACCGCAAAATCGAAGAAAAATGGAAATTATCCTTCTTAAAAATCTCGATAAAGTTGGCCGCAAGTTCGAAATCGTTAAGGTGAAGGACGGTTACGGCCGCAACTACCTCATTCCACAGGGCTTGGCCATCGTTGCCAATAAAATCAACCGCAACAACCTCGACAGCTTCAAGCGTCAAGAGTCTGCCAAGTTGAACAAAAAATTGGATGCCTTCAAGGCAATTGCCAATAAAATCAATGGCCAGCAATTGACCATCACTACCAAAGTGGGCACCTCTGGAAAAATCTTTGGCTCTGTCACCAATATCCAAATCGCAAACGCCCTGCGTGACCAGTTGGGCGTTGAAGTGGACCGCCGTGACATCCTCATGCCAGACGACCACGTAAAGATGATTGGCAAGTACACCGCCGTGCTTGACCTTCACCCAGATGTGGATGCAAAAATTGATTTCGAAGTCATTTCTGATGACCCAGAACTCGCCAAGCACTTCGCTGAGATAGCTGCCGAAGCTGCCCTCGAAGCTGCTGCCGAAGCAAGTACAGACCACTGATTGGAGCACTATTCAATCGAATAAATACAAAAAAGCCCATCCGTGTAAAATCGGATGGGCTTTCGTTTTTTAGCCAAAAGGTCTATAAACCAATCACTGCCGGGTTCATGCCCATATTGCTGAAACCGCCGTCGTGGTAGAGGTTTTGCATCGTCACCATGCGGCTGAGGTCGCTGAACAAGAAGACGCAGTAGTCGGCACAAGCCTCTGCACTGGCATTGCCAAGTGGCGACATTTTGTCGGCGTAGTCGAAGAACTCCTTGAAGCCCTTGACACCGCTTCCTGCCGTCGTGAAAGTGGGAGACTGGGAGACGGTGTTCACCCGAACCTTGTTGCGGCTGCCGAAGTGGTAGCCAAAGCTGCGGGCAAAACTCTCCAAAAGTGCCTTTGATTCGGCCATTTCGGAATAGTCGGGGAACACCCGTTGCGCAGCGATGTAAGTCAAGGCGGCAATACTGCCCCAATCTTTCATGGCATCCTGTTTCCAGAGCGTCTGCATGACCCGGTGGAACGACATGGCGCTGATGTCAAATGTTTTGGCCATGAACTCGTAGTTCAGGTCGGTGTAGGTTTTGCCCTTGCGCACGTTCAACGACATGCCGATGCTGTGCAGCACGAAGTCAATCTTGCCTCCAAAATGCTCGGTGGCACCCGTGAACAGTTTTTCCAAATCTTCCATCGAAGTCGCATCGGCGGACAGGATGGGGGCGCCGATTTTTTCTCCCAGTTCGTTGATTTTCCCGAAGCGCATGGCTACGGGTGCATTGCTCAACACGATGCTGGCACCTTCTTCGTGGCAGCGTTCGGCCACTTTCCAGGCGATGGATTGCTCGTCGAGGGCGCCGAAGATGACGCCGGTTTTTCCTTTTAGTAAGTTGTTTGCCATTGTTTTATCTAGCTTGCTTTGTATCGGCTATGTTGCCGAAGGCGCAAAAGTAGTCATAAAACTTGCGAAGCCGAAACTGTTAACTATTTTTGACTGCTGCAATCAACCCTGAAACAACCTCCGTAAATGTTGATAATAATCCGCCTTCTGATATCGTCCATTTCCATCCTAATAGGAGTGGCATTTGCTTCGCCTCTGGATTACCCTTGGGCAAGGTCCAGCAAGTTGGCGCTCATCGTTGCCGTTGGCAAATATCCGGCAGGCAGTGGCTGGCAGCAGCTTTCTTCGCAAAACGACATCCGCATCCTCAAGGATGCCCTGCTGACACAGGGCTTCGCAGAAGACAACATCGCCATCGTCAGCGATGGGCAAGCCACCCGTTCGGGCATACTTGACGCCATTCAACAGCATTTGACCGAAAAGGCAAAACCGGGCGATGTGGCCGTCTTCCACTTCTCCGGCCACGGCCAGCAGGTGCAGGACAACAACACCGACGAGGTGGACGGCTTCGACGAGGCCATCGTGCCCTTCGACTCGCCAAAGCACTATCAATCAGGCATTTACGAAGGCGAAAACCTCATTCGTGACGAAGAACTGGGCGCAGCTTTGCGGGTGCTTCGCAAAAAACTAGGCCCGCAAGGCCACCTCCTCACCCTCATTGATGCCTGCCATTCCGGAACCGCCACGAGGGGCCTCGCCAAGGCCCGTGGCACTGACGAACGCATGGCCAGCCCCGACTTCCTCGCAGCCAACACCAACAGGTCAGGTGACGAAAACAGCTTGGAAGAAGCCGATGCCAGCGGCCTCGCCCCGATGGTCGCACTGTTCAGCGCCAGCCCCAACCAGCTCAGCTACGAACACGTGGACGAGCAGGGCGAGGGCTTCGGCATCTTGAGCTACACGTTCAGCATGGTGTTTGGCTCCGCAAACCAAGGAACGAGCTACCGCAGCCTCTTCGACCAAATCCGCCTACAGGTGAGCGCCCTCTCGCCCCGCCAAGCGCCGCAGGCCGAGGGGCCGCTCGACGAAGCCGTGCTCGGCGGCCAAATCACGGGGTTGCCCCGCTACTTCCTCCCTTCCGAATGGATTGACGGGCAAACGCTACGCCTGTCTGCCGGAACCCTCGCAGGGCTGCACGAGGGCACGGTTGTGGCGCTCTATCCATCTGGCATGCTGGACACTGCTGGGGTTTTGCCGCTTGCCTTCGGCAAAATTGCCAGCACGGCCCTGCTCGACTGCGACGTGGAACTGGAAAAAAGCATCCCCAAGCCACAACGCAGTTGCCAAGTCTTCGTCCGGGAGCAGAACTACGGCAACCTCTCGGCCAGCCTGCATTTAGCCGTCGAAAACAGCGGCCTCGCTGCTGCCCTTCGTGAACTTGCCACTGATTGCCCGGCCATTAAATTTACAACTACAAATCCTGAACTGGTCTTACAGGAACTGCACGGCGAGGTGCAGCTTTTGACGAAGGATGGCTACCTGCTTGGTAGTTTCAAGCTGCCCGCCTCCGGCAATTACAGGGGCATCGCACGGCAGGTGCGACAACAGGTGGTGGCCTTCGCACAGGCCAAGTTCCTGCGACCGTTGGAAATGGCGGACAACCGCCTCGGCCTCTCGCTCGATTTCATCGGAAAAGACGGGCAGCCATTGCGGAGCAACCAGTTCCAACTTGGCACGGAGCTTCGGCTGCGCATCCGCAACACGGGCACAGCCCCCTGCTATTTCAGCCTCCTCGACATCCAGCCGGACAACCAACTGAACGTCATCCTACCTGCCGGGAAGCCCGCCGTGGACTACTACCTCGCCCCCGGCAGCCACTACGACTACCCCGAACCCGTGGAGGTCAGCGAGCCGATTGGGATGGAGGTGCTCAAGCTCATTGCCTCCGATCAGCCGCTGGATTTGACAAATATTGTTCAGACAAGGGGTGTGCAGGGCCTTGGCAAACACCCTTTTGAAGCATTGCTTCGGCAGACTTATTTGTTGGAGGGCACCCGTGGCCAAACGAACAACATGCCGGGCGGTGGCGTGGCGGTGGCGTCAGTGATAGTGGAGATTCAGGAATAGCGGCGTTGGAGTTTGGCGCATTATTACAATTGGGAATCAAACATTAACACCAACTTTGCCTAGAAGCTCTTTCGATTTAGCCGACAAGCTAAATTCAAAGAGCCGCTTAACCCACTTGAAGGTTTATGAAACAGTTGGTTACCCTTTTTCTATCCGCAAATACGCTTTGGACAATCGCCCAAAATCAATCCCCTATGGTTGAAAACAGGATGATTGACAGTTTGTCACAGGTTGTCCAAAACTGTTTGGATAATAGGGAGTTTGAAAAAGCCATCGAAGCTAATACCGCGGCCGAGGGGTATGTGACTGAAAAACATGGCCAAACCTCTGAGCCTTACGGCGACATGTGCCTCCAACATGCCAAAATCTTTTTTGTCCAAAACGACTATGACCAAGCGGGAGAATGGTGCGAAAAGGCACGAAGCGCATTCGAGCAATCCATTGGAAAGCAACAAGTTAAGTATGTGGCATCCTTGAACGGGCTTGCCAAAATGTACCTCCGCCGAAGCAACTATTCGGAGGCAGAAAGGATTTGCTCGGAGGCGAAATCCACTTTAGAGCAAATAGGTGCGACGGGCCAAGTGGACTACGCCGTGAGCCTACACAACGCCGCATGGCTGCGCCAAGAACAGGGCAAATACGACGCTGCGGTGCTTTTGTACAAAGAGGCCATTGCCGCAAGGCAGCGAATTATTGGTGAAGGTAAAATGGACATTGACCTCAGTTGGAGCATGAACAACTTGGCCTCGGTCTATTACCTCCAGGGCGAATACCAGCTTGCGGAGCAGTACCATACCGCTACCGCTGAAATGCGCCGCAAGCTGCTCGGCAAGGGCCATCCCACTTACGCCGTGAGCCTTATCAACTTGGGGGCGCTGCAAACCGACCTGCGCAACTACGAAAAGGGCGAACAGCTTTACCTGGAGGCAAAAGCTATTTTCGAAGACAGCCTGCACATGACGGCGCATTATTTCTACACCATGAGCCTCGTCAACCTTGGCGACCTGAACATTTTCAGGCAAGAATATGCAAAGGCGGAAACCTATCTCAAAACGGCAAAAAACATTTTTGAAGAGACCAACAACACGCAGCAGCAGCTTTACCTTAAATGCTTGTACAGCTTGGTAGCTTGCGCTCGCAATTTGGGGGAAAAGGAACAGGCAAAGGAATGCACCCGCATTGCGAAGCAAGTGCAAGATGAGCTTCTCGGCAAAACGCACCCTTGGTACGCCCTCGGCTTGGTGCTGGATAGCCACGACAGCTTTGATGATGGCGACTACGCCAAGGCCGTGGCACAATGCGAAGAAGCCAAGCAAGTGCTGGAGGCCAGCATGGGCGAGCAGAACGATATCTACCTCGACATGATGCTCAGTTTGGCGAGGGCCAATTGGAAAAAAGCGGATTTCAAGGCGGTTGCCTCGGCAACCAGCCATGCGAACGACATCGAAAAAACAATGCTGCTCAACGGGGCTCAGCACCTTTCGGAACAGGAGCTTTCGGCCTTTGTGACCCGCTTTGTCGGCAACCAAGGGCTGATGCTGTCCTGCGCCACCAAGCAGGCCGACCTTGCCGCCACCTGTTATGACAATGCCCTGTTTCACAAGGGTTTTTTGCTGAACGCAATGGCGCAGGTCCAGAATTTGGCACACAAGAACCCAGAAACGGAGGCAGTTTACCATCATTTGAAAGCCATCAATCGGCAGCTCGCCCGGCAATTGGCGCAGCCAAAACCGGAGCGGGACAGCTTGGCCATTGCCAATTTAGAATCGGAAATCGGTGCTGCCGAAAAAGACCTTGCCCGCCGTGCCTCAGGGCTTGGGGAGGCGATGCGGCAGGTGGCATGGAAGGAGGTTCAAGGCGGGTTGGCACAGGGCGAGGCGGCTATCGAGTTTGTGAATTTCCGATTCAACAACCCCTTGCCTACTGACAGCATTTTTTATGCGGCCCTGCTGATAAAGCCCAATTCACAACCACCCGTTTTTGTTGGGCTTTTTGAAGAAAAACAACTCGATTCGCTCTTGTCCAACCATGCGGAACGCAAAGCCGACTATGTGAACAGCCTTTACACGGTGGCCGAACGGGGCCTCAAACCGAAAGGGAAACCGCAAAAATCGCTGTACGAACTGCTTTGGCAGCCGTTGGAGCCAGCATTGCAAGGCACCGAAACCATCTATTTTTCGCCAGGCGGGCTGCTGCACCGCATCAACCTCGGTGCCATCCCAATCAATGATGAGGAGACCTTGGCCGACCGCTTCGAACTGGTGGAAATGGGCAGCACCCGGCAACTGATAGTCGGCAGTTCTCAGTTGGCAGTCGGCAATTCCCTAGCAGTGCTATTTGGTGGGGTGCAGTACGACATGGACAGCTTGGCCATTGCGGCAGCAAACGCAAATATTCAAGTTGACCTGCTTGCCAGCCGCTCGACCGCCACACGGGGGCTGTCGTTCAGCACAACCGATAGCAACCTGCGGGGCGGCACATGGAACTACCTCAAATGGACAGACAAAGAGGTATCGTCCATAGAACCCGTCCTAGAAAATGGGGGCATAACCTGCAGTCTTTCAAAGGGTTACGAGGCTACCGAGGAGGCTTTTAAGACAATTGGCGTTGGCCAGCCTTCTCCCCGCATCCTGCACATTGCCACGCATGGTTTTTTCTACCCCGACCCAGAATCAGTTGGCAGTTGGCAGTCAGCAGTTGGCAGTTCAGAACCCGTATTCAAAACTTCCGAGCATCCAATGATACGGGCCGGACTGCTCATGGCCGGCGCAAACCATGCTTGGCAAATGGGGCGGCCACTCCGTCCCGACCTCGAAGACGGCATCCTCACCGCCAATGAAATCAGTCAAATGAACCTCGCAAACACGGAACTGGAAGTGCTCTCCGCCTGCGAGACTGGCCTCGGCGACATCCGTGGGAACGAGGGCGTCTATGGACTCCAACGGGCATTCAAGATTGCCGGGGCGAGGTACCTCGTCATGTCGTTCTGGCAAGTGCCCGACCAAGAGACATCCGTGTTCATGACCCAGTTTTACAAGAATTGGTTGGAAG
>JADLHE010000258.1 GCA_020848965.1 Saprospiraceae bacterium | reverse complement strand
TTTTTACAGAACAGATTATAACCTTCGTGGCAGATTGCCGTATTTGACTCGTGCTGGGGAATATTTGATATTCGCAACTTATTTCCCAGAAGATTCAGTCTCAGTAAACTCTGACACTTCCAAATTTTATCTCCAGCCATTACCAGAAAATGAACTCAAAGCAAAAGAGGATTTTTACGACTTCCTCGGAGTAGTATCTCCCAGAGGCATAATAATAAGAGGCAAAGAATTTTTAACCAACCACCCAAATAGCATTTTCAAGCATCATGTTCTTCGAATTACATCCACAGCCATGAATGATAACAAGCAGTTTGATGACAGCATTAAACTCTTGAAAGACGAACTGAATGTTCCAGACATTTCCCCCGACATAAGAGGTCTATTGTATTACAGCTTGGCTTGGTCATATTACCGCAAAGGAGAGATTTCGATTGGAATCGAATGTTTAAAACATGAAGAAGTCAATGGAGGTGCAAAACATGATTTGATAAGACTATGGGGATTCGAACTAAAAAAACAACAATCACCAACAAAGGAATAAATCCAAACACAAAGCGACCAGACAGCCCAGCCATCCAGTAGCTCCATTCGTAAATCGTAAATCCTAACGAACCCCATTCCCCATCACCCCTTCCACCACATCCGTCAGCTTCACCGCCTGCGCTGGCGCAATTACAGGCTGCTCCAATGGGGCCGAAACAGGCACCGACACCCGCTCCATTGTCACGTTCAGGCGGCTCTTCACACCGATTTCCACCGTCTTCTGGAAAGTTTGCAGCACGAAGCCCTCCCTCCATTTTCACCTCATAATTGCCGGAAGGCAACTGTGTCCGAACATCCAGCCCCCCAAATAGTTCGCCCCTTCGATTAAACCTCTCTCATACACATCAGTCCAAACCTCCATCCAATCCATTCGCAGCATGAAACAAATCGCCACCGTCCTTTTCCTTTGCTTCGCAACCAGTTTCAGCTTCGCCCAGAATGAGGGCGACCAGTTCTTTGCCGAGGGCATCGTCCATGAAATCCACCTCGACTTCTTGCAGCTGGGCTACTGGGACAGCCTCGTGGCCAACAAGCCCAGCGAGACCTATATGAAATGCGACGTGACCATTGACGGCACGCTGTATCCTGATACCGGGGTGCGCTTCAAGGGCAATTCATCCTACAATGGCCCTGGCCAGAAAAAGCCCTTCAAGCTCGACCTTGCGGAGTTCGTGGACGACCAGAAACACGACGGTCTCAAGCAGTTTTCGCTTAATAATGGCTTCAAAGACCCCAGTTTCCTTCGGGAAAAACTGGCACTCGACTTTATGAACCAGCATGGCATCGCTGCGCCAAGGTGCACGTTTTCAAGGCTTTACCTGAATGGTGTGTATTGGGGCCTCTACGCCGTGGTGGAGGACATCGGCAAGACCTTCCTCAGCCAGCACTTCGGCAACAACGACGGGAACCTCTTCAAGGGCGACCCCCACGGCTCGCTCACCTGGAAGGGCGACCAGCAGGCCAACTACCTTGGCGACTACGAACTGAAGACCAACGAAGACCTCAACGACTGGAGCGACCTCATTGCCCTGCTGGATGCGCTCAACAACTCCCCTGCCTCCGACCTGCCCACGGCCCTCGCCGCCCGCTTCAACCTCGATGGCTGGTATGGCCATTGGGTGGCGCACAGCCTGTTTGTCAACCTCGACAGCTATGTTGGCTCCGGCCACAACTACTACCTCTACCACAACGAGGACACCGACCGTTTCGAGTTCATCGCCTGGGACGAGAACGAGGCGTTCGGCAATTTCAAGATGATGCTCTCGCAACAGCAAATCCTCTCGTTGCCCTACACGCACATCCCGCAGCCCTTCAACCAGCGACCGCTGATGAACCGCTTGCTGCAAGACGCCACCTTGAAGCAGACCTACACCGACCGCTACTGCGAGTTGCTGCCCTATTTCACCAATGAGGCTTTCGATGGCCGGATTGATTCACTGGCCGACCTCATCCGCCCTCATGTTTACGAAGACACGAAAAAGACCTACACCAACGAGCAGTTCGAGCAGAACCTATCGCAAGATGTGAACTTGCCCAGCCCCAACGGGCCGATGGTAGTCTCTGGGCTAAAGTCTTTCATTTCGGCCCGAAGGGCAGCTTTGGAGCAGCAGTTGGCGGCGAGTTGCGCTGTTTCTGCGGTCGGAAATCCCAAGCTAAAATCAGCCATAACGCTATTCCCCAATCCCTCCACAGGGCAGTTCTTTATTGAAAACAATGATGGAATAAGCGTGGAACTTGGGCTTTTCGATTTAAGCGGCAAACAATTGGGTGCATGGCAAGGTATGCCTTCCAAAGAACGGCTTGAATGGCCTGCACCATTGGCCGCAGGTCTATATCTATTGAAAATCCAAGATGAGAATGGGGCTATTTCAATCAAAAGGCTAGTCGTTACGAGGGACTAAGTCCGTTTTACGATGTCCTCCACTTATTTCGATACATAAAATTTGGTCAGCTTATAGTTTGCGATTTAGTTTGCACTGCAAAACGAGCAGCGCATCAGAAAACAACGCTTTTGAATGTCCAATTACCTACCTGACGACGAACAGCAAGCGATAAGTTCCTTGCTACGAGGCCAAAAACTCTTGGAGCTATCCCGCCCAAAGGAAGCCCGAAAGGCGTTTTTTGAGGCCCTGAAGCTGTTCCCTGAAATGGTGCCAGCGTGGCAGGGCGTTGCATGGTGCTGCATAAATGAAAAGAAATTTCAGGAGGCATTGACGTTTGCCCAAAAGGCCCATGAACTTGCGCCAGAGGAGCCAAACAACCTGTACCTCCTCGCCGTCGTTTCGATGATGCTCGACGATATTGAGGAAGCAATGCTTTGGGCAGAAAAAGCCGTAAGCTCCTCACCAGAAACGGTCATCTACCACCTGATGGTGGCACGGCTTGCCTTGATGCAGCAAATCTTTGGAAAGGCGAAGCAACATATTGAAAGGGCACTGGCAATAGAACCCACCAATGATGATGCGCTCGGTTTGCAAAGCCAAATGCAGCACCAACTGGGCAAACCCGCTTCGGCTGACCTATTCATCAAACTGGCATTGGAACAGGCCCCGCAGGATGCTGAGCACCATTTGACCTTGGCCAACCAAGCCTTTTTTGCGGGGCGCTATGAGGCGGCGGCAGCACATTACAAGCTCGTGCTTGGCACTTCGCTGCATGACAAAAACTTGGTCGAACGCTATATTGACTCATTGCTTGGCAAGTTTTTTATTTATAAGTGGCTGGTCTGCAAGTACAGGGCCTTCAATTTGGTGGGTTTTGCAACGCTGATTTTCGACCTCTGCCTCATCCTGTTCGGTGTCGGGCTAATCTCTCAAAACAAAGACAGCGCCTACCTCCCCCAATTCAAGCTAATCGTGGCTGGGTTGGCAATCTACAGCCTCAGTTTCTGGGTGACAAGGTTGTTGGGGCATGTTTTCATGGCCTACCGGCTATGGGGTGGCATGGGTAGTTTCTTATTTACTGCCCATAATTTTGTCCAATTAAACTATATTTTAGCGCTCATTAGCCTTTTGGTTTATGTCCAAACAGATAACTTTCTATGGTTTGGCACAGCCATGATTCTTGCCATTTTAGGCTTTTTCCCATTGTTTTATGACCCTGAAAGTGAAAAGCCCACGCAGCGTTTTATGCCGCATTATTTGATTCTGATTTATGTTATCGGGGCATGCAGCTTCGCACTTGAACTGTACGGAGCCAAGAAAAACCCGTTCCCAAACCTGCTGGTGGCTGGAATCTTTTTCCCGATAGTTGCCATAACCATTTTTGACGAAGTAAAATCCTATCTGAAACAACGTAAAGAACCTAAACGGGAACCAGAAAGACCTTCCAAGCAATATGGCAGGGCGAAGGCACTCTTGATAGATTGGGCGCTCATGCCACTCATGTTTGGTGGAATGATAACGATGAAAATTTGGGCTGTCAATTTCCTTCATTTCGAGAAGTTCATCGTGATTTGGGGCGGCCTTGGGGTAGCCACCGCTGCGGGTGTCCACCATTGGATGAAATCACGAAAATCCGCTTTACTCGATTTTGAAAACAGCATGATGAAGGCAGAAGGCATGATGGATGCCGTGGCAAGGATACTCATAAGCGTCTTCTTGACCGTGTTGATTATGGGTATTTCGCTCACCCAATTAATCCCTATAAGCCAATTGCCTCCTAAAAAAGTGGCGATGCTGGAACATGGCAAAAACGAGAAAAACAGCACGGCCTATATTTACGTGAACCATGAAGGAACTAAGACCAAACTGCGCCCAACCCATGAAGATTGGGAAGCCACCATTGGCTCCGATAGTGTTTTGCTGCAAGTTCACCGTGGCCTTTTCGGTGTAGTGGTGGTGGACAGGGTTTATCCGGTCAAATAGCCCTAAGCGCCCATCAAAATGGGCCAAAGGCAATCCAAATTGCAGTTCTTTCAAACTAAAAACGCACCGTTCAAAAAAAATTACCGACTTTTGCCACGTCTGAAAGGCATCTATTGCACCCTATCCAGTTTCAAGAATGACCGCAACACTCACATATACCCTCGTTTTGGCTGCCATTTACTTTGGCATCAAAGCCATTGAGCAGATGGAGAAAGAGGGTGGAAAACAGGAGCAGTGAGTAGTGATTTGTGATTAGTAATTTGAGGGTATTGCACAATAGCTGATTACCAATCACCAGTTACAACAACTATTTCGGTCGTTCGTACAGCTTGAACTTCCCTAGCCCGACACGCTGGAGAAAGTGCAAAAAAGACACCCGCATCACCCCCATCCCGTACTTCATACTCCGTCTGAAATTAATGGAACTGGCCTCCTCGAAATATTTCGTGGGACAGGTAACTTCGGCAATGTCGTAGCCGGCAAAGACGATTTGCGAGAGCATTTCATTGTCGAAAACGAAGTCGTCCGAGTTGGCCTCGAAGTTGATGCCTAGCAACACCTCCCGGCTAAAAGCACGGTAGCCCGTGTGGTATTCCGAAAGCTTGTAGCTGATAAGCAGGTTCTGCGACAGCGTCAGGAAACGGTTGAAAACGTATTTGTAAAGCGGCATTCCGCCCCTAAGTGCGCCTTTGCCGAGGATGCGGCTGCCAAGCACCACGGGGTACAGCCCCTCGCCGATGATGTTCACAAAAGAGGGAATCAGCAGCGGCGTGTACTGATAGTCGGGGTGGAGCATGATGACGATGTCGCCGCCAAGTTCCAGCGCCTTGCGGTAAAGCGACTTCTGGTTGCCACCGTAGCCCTTATTGTTTTGATGGACAATGACGTGGTTGATGCCCACTTTTTTGGCCAGTTCCACGGTATTGTCCCGGCTGGCGTCGTCGCAAAGGATGACTTCGTCAACGAGCGGGAAGGGGATTTCGGCATAAGTTTTCTCCAACGTCAGGGCTGCATTGTAGGCTGGCAACACGACGATGACCTTTTTTCCTTTGTACATTTGCGGCGTTTTCGTTCAAAATGCCCGCAAAGATAGTAAGACATGAGACTGAATCGCCCCAAAAGAACTTCAATGAACTGAATACCCAATAAGGTTATGATACCCATGAATAAAATTTACCAAGCTGCTCCTTTTTTGTTTTTCCTGTTGTTTGCTTCGCAATTGCGGGGGCAAATCGTTTACGTAGCACCAAACGGCACTGGCAACGGCTCCTCTTGGGCCAATGCCACGGGCAACCTTCGGGCCGCCCTCGACAACGCCATTGCTGGCACCCAAATTTGGGTAAAAGAAGGCACGTACCTTCCCACCACTTGCTCCATCTGCGTCTTCAACGACCGCAATCAGTATTTCCAAATCAAAAATGGCGTGAAACTCTATGGTGGTTTCGGTGGGTTTGAGACGGACATTGCGCAGCGCAATATCACAGCACACCCTACCTACCTCAGCGGCGACATCAACCAGGATGGCTCACTGGTCAACAACTCCTTCACCGTCGTTTACACCAAAAACGTAAGTTCGCTC
>JADLHE010000257.1 GCA_020848965.1 Saprospiraceae bacterium | reverse complement strand
CCGGCGGCTATGAGACGCTAAAACTAGGGAATGTCTTCATGGACCCCAGTTTTATTCGTGAAAATGTCTCTTACGATATAGCCCGAAAATACATGCCAGCCCCCCAGTGCAATTTTGCCAAAGTCTATGTGAATGGGGAATACATCGGCCTCTATTCCAATATCCAGTCCATTGATGACAAATTCCTAAATGAAACCTTTGGCACTACGAATGGCAGCTTTTTTAAGTGCGACCCAGAATGGGAAGATGTAGTGCCAGCCCCAGCTGGTTGCAAAGAAGGAGAATATTCGTCATTGACTTATGTTGGCGATGATTCCAAATGCTATGGCGGTTGGTATGAATTGGAAAGCAAAAGCGAAGACGGCTGGAAAGATTTGGTAGGATTGTCGAAAGCGGTGAGCCTGACACCCGATGCCATTCCATCCAACCTCAATGTGGATTTGACCCTTTGGATGCATGCTTTCAACCATGTTTTGGTCAATTTGGATAGCTACACGGGCCGATTTAGCCATAATTACTACCTCTACAAAACACCTGACGGGCTGATGACCCCACTCATTTGGGATTTGAACATTTCATTTGGTGGCTTCCGGCTGGACGGTGAGAAAATGGGTGAGTTGACTAACGAGGAAATGCAGCAGTTCAGCTTGTTTTCCCATTTCAAAAACAAGAACCCCAAACGGCCTCTCATCACCAATCTGCTCGCAAATCCGCTATGGAGAAAGGTCTATATTGGGCACTGTAGGACGATTCTTATGGAAAACTTCGCCAATGGGGAGTACCTTAAAATGGCTGAAAAAATGCAGGAGACCATTAAGGATGCCGTCAACGAAGACCCCAATAAATTGTACTCTTTTAACGATTTCGAAAAAAACCTTCGCCATACAGTGGACATTGGCAGCACAAGCATTATTGGCGTCGAGGAATTGATGAAACCAAGAACGGAGTCCTTGTTAAAGCACCCCCTTTTCAACGGAAAAAATCCAGTTATTACCGATGTTAAGCACGTGGCTGAAAATGGCAAGGTCAAGATTTCAGCCAATGTTCAAGATGGTCAAAAAGTCTGGTTGATGTACCGTCAAGGGCCTGCCCAGCCGTTTCGTCAAATAGAAATGTCGGCATCAGGAGCGAATAATATCTTCTCAGCTTCTGTTGACAAGCAAGGCCCTATACAGTACTATATAATAGGGGAGGGAGATCGTTTGGCTATCTGTTCCCCCGAAAGGGCTTCCTATGTTTTCTATGAAATCAAATGAGTTCAATCCCTTTCCATTTTATTGGAGACGGCTTTTGCTCACCTTCTATCTGCCTTGCCACTAGTTTCAAAATCCACTTACAAGCGTTCAGCCATATTTTTTAACGGACACGTTGAAACCATAGCCCCTGTTGTTTTAAGGAAGGTTGCCGGGATAAGTTATGAGCGAGAAAGAATGTCCCTGGCAGATGGTGATTTTTTGGACTTGGACTGGATTGACAATCAAAAACAAAGGCTGGTTGTACTGACGCATGGGCTGGAGGGCGATACCGGAAGGCAATACATTTTAGGAATGGCCAAAATTTTTAGCCAAAACGGCTGGGACGTGCTTGCATGGAATTGCAGGTCGTGTAGTGGAGAAATGAATCGGGCAAAACGGATGTACCATCATGGGGATATTTCGGATATTGGTGAAGTTGTGAAACATGCCTGCGTTAGGAAAAACTATAAATCAATAGTGTTGATTGGCTTTAGCATGGGGGCGAACATCACCTTGAAATACTTGGGCGTTTACGGTGAGAATCGGCCATTTCCCATAAAAGCTGCTGTGGTTTTTTCTGCTCCAACCGACCTACAAGCTGGAGCGGAGATTTTGGACAAATTTGAGAACACAATTTACAGAAAGCGCTTTTTGTACTACTTGAAACAAAAAATGGTAGTGAAAGCTGGGCAGTATCCCGGGGTTGTTGATTTGAAAAACTTTGATAAAATCAAAGTTTGGCGAGACTTTGACGAATATTTTTCAGCGCCAATCAATGATTTCAAGAATGCTGCTGAATTTTATGAAAAGGCTTCTGCTAAGAATTTCATGAAAGGAATCGCAGTGCCAACCCTACTTGTACAAGCCAAAAACGACCCAATTTTGCCCTTGACTTGCTTCCCAACCGAGCTTTGTTCACAGCATGATTTTATCCATCTTGAAATGCCTAAGCATGGAGGTCATGTTGGTTTCTGGCAGGCAAACCGTGAATTTGCTTGGTCGGAAGAACGTGCAATTGACTTTCTGAAATCGCAGCGCCTAACATAAAAAAAAGCCGAGGAAGATTATCCTCGGCTTTTAGGTCGAATGCGGTAGCTGAAACTACGCCATTTTCCTTTTTAATTCAGGCACCACTTTCATCACCATTTGCACGGTATTTTTCGAGCGCTCTTCCACGAGTATGATTTTGCCACTGCGCAGCATTTCCAATGTTTGCGGCGTGTAATGGCGCACGGTGGTCAGTTCGAGTCCGTCATTATCAATCACCACCTTGAACTCTGCTTCAATGCTTTCCGCAAATTTTTGAACCCGGTCTTCAACGTTGTTGACGCAGACCGCAAACGAAATGGCCGTATTTTGCATAAGGTTGACCTGGAGTCGGAACTCTGCAATTTTTTTGAAAATATGGCTCATGTGGTGCTCTGCAACAAAAGAGAAATCCCGGGTAGAGATATTCAGCAATGCCTGATTCTTCTCAACTGCCACCATTGGCGGGTATAAATCATCCACATCTGGCCCGATGAAAGTACCTGCTGCCGTTGGCTCTATGAATGATTTCACATTCAAAGGAATGCTTTTGTTCTGCAATGGTTTGATGGTTTTTGGGTGAATAACCTTGGCGCCATAGTAGGTCATTTCAATGGCTTCTTTGTAGCTCAATCGGTCAAGCTTTGCTACGTTTTCAAAAATTCGTGGGTCTGCTGTCAAAACGCCAGGCACATCTTTCCAGATGGTCATGCTCTCGGCATCGAGGCAATAGGAAAAAATGGCTGCCGTATAATCAGAACCTTCCCGACCCAGGGTCGTGGTGAAGTTCTCTTTGGTGCTTCCAATAAAGCCTTGCGTTAGTACAAAGCCTCCGGCTTCCACCATAGGTCGCACTTTCTTCTCAGCATTTTCAACAGTCTCATCCCATTGCACCCAACCTTCTCGGTAGATGT
>JADLHE010000256.1 GCA_020848965.1 Saprospiraceae bacterium | reverse complement strand
TGGTTCAATCCAAGGGTTCACGGCGGGGTCGCCTTGGATGGTGGTCAGGTAGTTTTCATCGTAAAAATCGAGCGTCCATTCGGCCACGTTGCCGAGCATATCGTATAGGCCGAGGGCGTTGGGTTTTTTCTTGGCCAGTTCGTGGTATTTCTCATAGCTGTTGTCATAAAACCAAGCAACATCGCCCAAGTCAGCCCCTGGCTGCCAACTGCCAACTGACGAACTGCCGACTTTGAATTTGCAGGCATACTCCCACTCAGCTTCGGTCGGCAAGCGGTAGAAAACACCTGTTTTGGTATATAGCCAAAGGCAATAACGCAGCGCCGCCTGCTGGGTCATGCTCACGGCGGGGAAACCCGATTTGCCCATGCCGTAGGTATAGTCAATATACTGCGGTGTGGGGCGGCTGACGGCGTCGGCAGTGTAGGGGCGGGTTGGGTGCGTGGTGGCGTTGGAGTCGTTCTCCTTGTGATAGAACGTGATGAACTCATCGTAGCCCACCTCGGTCACGCCCATCCAAAAGCTGTCGAGTTGGATGCTGCGCTGCGAGCCTTCGATGCCCATTTTGAAGCTGCCGCCGGGCACGAGCGCCATCTGGAAACTAGCCTTCGTTCCAGGGATTTCTTGAGTGATGAGGCTGGGGTTCTGTGCCTTGTTTTCATGGATGAAAAAAAGGGTTAAAACGCTGATGATGAAGATGTTGCGAAGCAATTTCATGATGATGTTAAACGGATTTTACCCCAAAGTTATTATTTGAAGCGGAGATGGCGAGATGACTTTACACCGCTGCCGATTTCGGGTAGCAGAGGTAGTATTTCCTTGAAATGTTCGTCTGTAGGCCAAAATCAGTCACCTGCGAGATGGGCAGCACCGAGCCGTCCTTGTACAGGATTTTGATTTCGTCCTTGGCCGTGTTGTAGGCGTGGTTCGTCTGGTCGCCGGACATGATGAGGTAGTCCATGCTCCCTGCTGGAAAATGGGCAAACAAAGCACTCACCCTGCCCTCCACCGCCTCCACGTAGCTCGGCTCGAAAGGCTGGTTTTTTAGCTCGATTTTGAACAAACGCCGATTGACAATGCTGTTGGCGAGGAAGGCCAGCAGCGGGTCGTCGTGATATTCAAAGCTTTTCAACGCCGTGGCGATGTCGTAGTCATCCAAGCGGGCGAAGTGGCCGAGCATCTCCTCCCGGTTTGCATCGAAATCCTGCAAGGAAATATTGCGGTAAAGGAAAAAAGCAAGGCTTTTCGGCACGTCCAAGTGTACGCCCTGCATGGCCAATTGCTTGGCACGTTGGAGCGTTTTTATCAGCATTTGCTCGGCAGCCAGCACGGTTTTGTGCAGGTAAACCTGCCAGTACATGAGCCGGCGGGCTATCAAGAATTTTTCGATGGAATAAATGCCCTTTTCTTCCACGGCCAGCTCTCCGTCGTGTACTGCCAACATCTTGATGATGCGGTCAAAACCGATGACGCCCTCGGCCACGCCCGTGAAGTAGCTGTCCCGGTTGAGGTAGTCCATGCGATCCATGTCGAGTTGGCCAGAGACGAGCTGGTGCAGGAACTGCTTCGAATATTCGTCCTTGAAAATGCGGATGGCGAGCGTCAGTTTTCCCTCGAAAACCTCGTTCAGCCGCTCCATGAAGCGCAGCGAGACCTCCTCATGGTGGACGTTGATGAGTGTGTGTTCCAGCGTGTGCGAGAAAGGCCCGTGCCCGATGTCGTGCAGCAGGATGGCGATGCTCACGGCCTCGCACTCTTCGTCCGTGACTTCCACGCCTTTGCTCCGCAGCACCTCAATCGCTTCGGTCATCAGGTGCAGCGCCCCCAACGCATGGTGGAAGCGGGTGTGCAGCGCCCCCGGATATACGTAGTGCGTGAGGCTCACCTGCTTGATGCGCCGCAACCGCTGGAAATAAGGGTGGTCCACCAAATCCATCAGGATGCCGTGCGGCAGGCTGGTGAAGCCATAGACGGGGTCGTTGAAGATTTTTCTTTTGCTCATTTTATTAACGACCTTTCCTTGAAGTCGAGGTGAAAAGCTTTCGTTTGGCGGTTTTCCAAAGCTTCTACACCAAAGGTCATGGCGGTTTGATTTTCGAAAATCACCCAAAAATATGGGTTTTCAGTGATAAATAAGCTTGCATTTTCGGTTATGCTTCTTGTAAAAACACTTCCTAAAAGCCATTGCAAGCACCCTGTTCAATCGAATATGTAAATAGTGTTGATATGCATTTCACCAAACGATTTTATTTTTGACTTTCATTCAAATCAAAGGGCAGCCATTTTTCCCGTGTGGGTTAATTTGAAAATTCGAGTTGAATTTGTTCCTTTGCATCATTACCTTTTCAAGTAAAATCAACACGCTAATTAAGCATGGAGCGCCAGCTCCTATTCATTTCATTATAAACAAATTTTCTTTCTATGAAAAAGGATTTTTACGCTTTGTCTTTCTTGATGCTCATGGCTATGTGTGTGCGTGCCCAAGTAATTTGGGAAGAACACCCCTCCGGTTACAGCGAGCCAGTTACTGTTTTTGACGTGGAAGTGGTGGACGAAAACACCGTTTGGACCTCGTCTTACAAGGGTGATTTCAGTGGTGATGCTTGGGTTATGATACCTTCCAATTTGTTGACGAAGACCACGGATGGTGGGCAAACCTGGCAAGAAATTACTGTACCTGTGCCTGATGAAAATTGGGGGGTCAGTCACATGTTTGCATTGGATGGGACTACTGCATGGCTTGCCATGCACAATGCTGCTAACTTTACAGGCGATCTTTACAGAACCACGGACGGTGGGGCTACTTGGGAAGATATGGATGCCATTACCAACTTTGGTGATTTCGTCCATTTCTGGGATGACATGAAGGGCATAGTGGTAGGTGACTCCAAAGATGGCTATTTTGAGATTTACACCACCATGAATGGTGGCGACACTTGGGAGCGAGTGCCTCAAGCCAATGTTCCCGTTTCCACACCGGATTGGGAATATGGCAATTTTGGAACCTTCGCCGCTTTTGGGAGCCATATTTGGTTTGGCTCCAGTTCTGGCCGGATTTTTCACTCGGCAGACTATGGTCAAAATTGGACGGTAGCCACTACAGCGATAGGGGTGAACTCTTATCCCCTCGTCGAGGGAATTTCGATGCAGAATGAAATGCACGGTATAGCCTATGTTGCTGATTACAGTTCTTCGCCATACCAAGCTACCATCGTGCGCACTTTCGATGGCGGGGTTACTTGGTTGCCAATGACCTTAGCTGATAACGATTATTCCATTTTCGAAGCTAAGTATATACCGGGGTCGCCTTATTTGATAAAGACCAGCCGCGGCAGCAATGGCGCTGGGCCGTACCTCACCTCTATCAGCATGGACGATGGCGAGAATTGGATGGAAATAGACGAATACAACACGCCTATCATGCGCATTGAGTTTCTTAGCCCTACCTATGGATGGGGCGGCAAGTTCAAAAATGACAATTCAGAGGCGAAAATGTACCGTTACGTTGGCTCCCCACTATCCGGCATTCTCAGCCGCAAACCTTTGGATGCGCAGGTTACGGTTTCGCCTAACCCAACCACAGGCCCGTTCCGAGTGGAAGTAAAAGTGCCTTCGGCAAGTGATTTTTGGATTCTCGTCAACGATGCCAACGGCAAGCTCGTGGAGCGGAAGGAAATCAATCAGGCAACACTGATAAACCAACAATTCGACCTGTCGGGCTATGCAACAGGCACCTATTTTATAACGGTCAGCAACCCGCATGGTAGCCAAACCGTTCAGGTTTTGAAGCAATAAGACTGTTTTTTTCTGCTAAAAACACTATCGCCCGGCGAGGTCTCTACCTGCCGGGCGATTGTGTTTTAGGAGCATAACTGCTCAAAAAACCTGCTCCAACACCTCCATCAGCCCCTCCGCATTCACTGCATTCAGTTGCACGAGCTGAATGGTATTGAAGGTAGCCTCGTCCCAAGGCAAGTCCACCCGGATATAATTGTCGGTGAAGCCTGACATGCGACCCGGTTCAGTGCTTTTTTCGAAGAGGACGAGCCTCGTTTTACCTAAGTATTGCTCGTAGAAATGCCGCTTCTTTTTTTCCGATAAAATGGTCAGCATCTCGTTCCGCTTGCGGCGCTCGCTCATAGGCACAACGCCTTCCATCTCGGCAGCGGGGGTGTTCGGGCGCTCGGAGTAGGTGAAAACGTGCAGGTACGACACGTCCAGGTCGTTGATGAAGCGATAGGTTTCGAGGAAGTCCTCCTCCGTTTCGCCGGGGAAGCCCACAATCACATCCACCCCGATGCAGCAGTGCGGGATGTGCTGCTTGATGAGTGCTACCCGCTCGGCATAGAGTTCCCGGCGGTAGCGGCGGCGCATGGCGGCCAGTTGCTTGTTGTTGCCGCTCTGCAATGGGATGTGGAAATGCGGCATGAACCGCTGGCTCACCGCTACGAACTGGATGACCTCTTCGTTGCAAAGGTTCGGCTCAATACTCGAAATGCGGAACCGCTCTATGCCCTCCACTTTGTCAAGCTCTTTTATCAAATCAATGAAAAGTGCCTCTTTCTTGGGTTTCATCCCCTCGATGACCTCCGTTCCGTTGCCGAAGTCGCCGATGTTGACGCCCGTCAGCACGACCTCCTTCACGCCCATTTCGGCGATTTTCCAGGCATTGGCCACCACGCTCTCCACAGTGTCGCTGCGGCTGGCACCACGGGCGAGGGGGATGGTGCAGAAGCTGCACTTGTAGTCGCAGCCGTCCTGCACCTTGAGGAAGGAACGGGTGCGGTCGCCGAAGCTGAAGGCATGGGTGAAGGTGTTCGCCTCTTTCACTTCGCCTGCTTGCACCATGCCCTTGCCGGGCGCTTTGCTCAGGTTGTCAACAAAATCAAGGATGCGGAACTTCTCCGATGCGCCCAGCACGAGGTCAACGCCTGGTATTTCTGCAATCTCCTGCGGCTTGAGTTGGGCATAGCAGCCCACGACCACCACGTTGGCATTGGGTGATTTGCGCAACGCCCGCCTAACGATTTGGCGGCATTTTTTGTCCGCAAAATCCGTCACCGAGCAAGTATTGATGACATAAATATCGGCCCCGGCCTCGAAGTCCACCTCCGAGTAGCCGGCATCCTCAAAGAGCCTACCAATGCTGGAGGTCTCCGAGTAGTTCAGCTTGCAGCCGAGGGTGTGGAATGCGACAGATTTTGGCGTAGCCATTTAGAAGGATTGAAGGATTATAGGATTGAAGGATTGAATGCGCCCACCTTCATACTGGGCGCAAAGATACGCTAGGCTTTTTAGGAACAAAAAAAGCGGGGCAGCACAGGCTACTCCGCTTTCTTTGATTTATGAAAAACAGCGTTGACGTTAGGGAAATGCATTGACTGCACACTGCCAACTGCCAAACTGCCAACTCAAAACTACTGCATTCCCAATTTCGCTTTCACCTGTTTGGTCACGTCGCTGGCTTCGTCGGCATAAAGTAGAATACCGGACTGTGCATCAAAAATGTACTGGTAGCTACCTTCTTTTGCCACGTCCTGAATGGCAGTGTTAACCTTGTTGAGGATGGGTTCCATGTCCTTTTGCTGCTTCGCAGCAAGGTCCGACTCCATTTTTTGGCCGTAGGCGTAGAGGTCTTCCTGCATTTTTTGCAGTTCTGCGGTTACGGTTTCTTCCTCCTTTGGCGTCATTTCGCCCCGCTCTTTTTTGCTGGCGGCGTCCTGTTGCTTTTTCTGGAAGGCGGCAACTTTGGCCTCTCCATCCTTTTTCAGGATGTTTTCATAAGCCTCCAAAGAAGACTGCAACTGCTTCATTTCTGGCAGTTCGCTCAGAATGGCAGCGGAGTTTACGTATCCAAATTTCTGGGCCTGAACCGAGCCAAAGCTCAACAGCATGGCTACGAACAAACCTGTTTTAACGAAAGTCTTAATCATTGTTTGAGAAAAGTTTTTCATGGTATGCCCCGCTTTCGGCGCTTTCCTTGCCTTTGGGCGGACAGCAAGCCGTTGCGGCGGGTTTCCCGTTTTGTTAATAGTGCGCAAAAATAGGAAAAAGGTTGTAGGGATTGCTGCATTGTTGAATTGTTTGATTGCTTTTGGAAGAGCGCCAACAATCAAACAATTCAACAATCATACAATTTTTAC
>JADLHE010000255.1 GCA_020848965.1 Saprospiraceae bacterium | reverse complement strand
GCGGGGTTGGAGCCAGTGCCAAGGTCCAACATGCCATCTTGAACCAGCACATCGGATTTGAGGTCAAAAACAGGGAGCTCATTGCTCTGCACGTTTTTATAGTACCAGACACAATTGGTGTCCAAGCCGCCAGTGGCCACATTGGGCGAAACGACCAAATCGTTCAGGCCGTCGTTGTCAACGTCCATGTAAAAGGAGGCAGGGAAAAAATCCACGTCAACGGGCTGGTTATAACTTGGGTAATAGACTTCCTGCTCGCAAACGTAGGCATTGCCCGTCCAGCCACAGTTCTTGGCCCGAATGAGGTTTTTGTACAACAGGTCACCGTACCAAAGCTCCTTGTCCCCATCATGGTCTTCGTCGAAAACACAGAGTGTGGCACCGCCATGCAGGCCACGGCTTTTTTCTTCGTCTTGGGGGTCGGGAGAGAAGCATGGCGGGAAAACACAGCAAAGGGAGTCGGTGCTCAGGAGCATGGAATCTGAAAAAGCCGGGACGTACAAATGCCCCCAACAAGTTTCTGCGGTTTGAAAAATAAGGGTGTCATCGGTGTAGCCCATTTCATCGGCCATGTTTTGATAATAATAAACCGTTGAACCGCTAATGGCGGGTGCCAAAATATCCAAATCGTCATCATGGTCCATATCGGCAATGGCGGGATAGTCGGTAGCGTTCACAGGCAATTGGGTAAAATCGCCAGAAACGGTCAGCAGCAGCACATCAAAAAACCAAGGGTATTCTATCCGCCTGAATTTCAATTGGTTATCTTCAAAATAGCCATCATAGACTTTGATGCCCGCCAAGCCTTCATCCAGTGAATTCCCGAATAAATCCATTGCTCCATCGTGGTTGTAATCCCGGAGCAGCACGAAGTATTTGATGTCGGGGAAATTGGCAGCATAGCTTGGTGCAAACTCGTACTTGGCCTCACCGGGGCCGCCCACGTTCAGAAAGGTGATGTGCTTGTCGCCGTTTCGGTCGAAGGCATAGAGGTCTTGCTTGCCATCGCCGTTCAGGTCAGCTGCCGACCATTGCGGCGCATTGAGTCCACCAGCCCATGCATTGGGCAATTGCTTGCCATTTCTCGTCACGGGCGGATATAAACGATTGAAAACCTGTGCGTTAAGCAAGTTTGCGAAGCAAATAAGCAATGCAAGGAGCGGAAAATATTTCTTCATTTTACAGATTTGTGGTTAGTCCTCGAGGGGCAAATGTACCGGATTTCGTTTGAGCAGGCGATGATTATGAGCGGGTATGTTTGGTGCGTTGCAAAGCAATTCCTCAAACCCAATGGAGCAAGGGAAGGTCAAAAACTCCCGCAATTCGCAATTTGCATCCAAATCTTGTCAAATATGAGCAATTGGAATATGACAAGTTTATCCACCACGCATTTGCAAAACTTGTGGCCAGCACTACTTTTGCCACCAAATTCAAACCAAAATGAAATACTTCCTCACTGGAGCCACTGGTTTTGTCGGCAGCTATCTGGCCAAATTGTTGAGAAAAGAAGGCCACGAAGTCATCGCACTGGTGCGCAACCCTTCCAAAGCCAACGACTTGGTGACCATCGGCTGCACCTTGGTCAAAGGCGATGTGACCGAAAAAGAAAGCATGAGGGCCGCCATGACGGGCTGCGATGGGGTGTTTCATGTGGCTGGCTGGTACAAAGTGGGCACCCGAACCCAGAAGCAAAGGCGGGAAGGTGACCGCATAAATATTGACGGAACCCGCAACGTGCTGGAACTCATGCGGGAACTTGGCATCAAAAAAGGGGTCTATACCAGCACCCTCGCCGTCAATTCCAATACCAAAGGCGAACTGGTGGATGAAAACTACCACTTCGAGGGCAAGCACCTCAGCCATTACGACTACACCAAGGCCGAAGCCCATAAGATTGCGATGGATTTCATCCAAAAAGGCCTGCCGCTCGTGGTGGTCATGCCCGGCCTCATCTACGGCCCCGGCGATACGAGCAGCGTCCGTACCACTTTGATTCAATATTTGAAGGGCAAACTGCCGATGGTTCCCCGGAAAACCGCTCATAGTTGGGCGCATGTCGAGGATATTGCGCAAGCGCACTATGACGCCATGCTAAAGGGAAAAACGGGCGAAAAATACATCATCGCCGGCCCGACCCACTCCCTCGTGGATGCGATGGGCATTGCGCACCGCATCACGGGCAAGCGACCACCCCGTGCCGTCAATCCCGGTCTTTTGAGTTTCCTATCCAATTTTATGAAACTGTTCAGTTGGCTGCCCATCCCCGCCGACTATACACCTGAAAACCTGCGGATACTGGCTGGCGTCACTTATATCGGAGACAACACCAAAGCAAAGGAGGTACTTGGCTACAATCCAAGGCCACTGAACGAGGGCATGTCCACCACCTTGTGGCATGAAATGCGGTTGCTTGGTATCGTTAAGAGAGGGTGAGAGAGTGAGAGATGTGAGAGGGTGAGAGATGTGAGAGACGTGAGAGTGAGAGCCGTGCGGTTCTCACCCTCTCACATCTCTCACCTTCTCACCTTCTCACCCTCTTATAAGGGTTCTGCTTCCAAGAGCACGTAGGTCATCTGGTTCAGATTGTTGCGGTTCATTTGCAGGACGCCTTTGAAGGTTTTGCGGTCGTCCAGTTTGTAGCGCTTCAGGGCGGAGGGCTTCAACCGAAGCTCAATCACCGTTTCGGGGCCTGCGCCACCACAGAAAAAGCAGGTGGCATTGGGGTTTCGGGAAAGCACGTAAGTGACGCCCATCCCATCCAAGGGGATGATATAGCCTGAGATTTTCACTTCTTTTCCATTGAAAGGCAGCAGCCAACGGCCAAAGGTTGCTTCATCGTAGTTCAGGCCGGTTTCTTCCGAAAACTTCTGGGTAAATTTCACGTCGGCGAGGGTCGTCCAATCAATTTGAGTCTGGCCGGTGGCCGAATGCAGGTTGGCAAAAAGGGCAAAGAGGAATGGGATTAGGCTTTTTTTCACAGCTTGATTTGGTTGGTCAATGGTGATTAGTGAATAGTGATTAGTGATTGGTGACTAGTGTGCCAATGCCGTTCACTAATCACTATTCACCATTTACCAATTACTAGTTCAATTTCTTCACTGCTTCCGCAATGCGGCCAATGGCCTTGCGCAGCGACTCCTCGCTGGCGGCGTAAGAAATGCGGAAGCAATCCGGTGCACCGAACGAGTCGCCACCAACCACGCCAACATGGGCGTTCAACAGCAGGAACTCGCAGAAATCGTCGGCAGTATGGATGGTCACGTTTCCGTCCGATTTGCCAAAGTAATGGCTGATATCTGGGAAAACGTAAAACGCACCTTCCGGCTTATTGACGATAAACCCGGGAATTTTCTCCAAAAGCTCAATCACGATATTGCGGCGCTGAAGGAACTCGTCCCGCATTTTCCAAGTCGGTGTCATGTCCGCTTCGAGGGCGAAGGCGGCGGCTTTTTGGCTGAACGCATTCGCTCCACTGGTGAACTGTCCTTGGATTTTTGCGCAAGCAGCCGCCAAATACGCTGGCCCGCCCATGTAACCGAGGCGCCAGCCCGTCATGGCATAGCCTTTGGCAAAACCGTTGACGGTCACGGTGCGGTTTTTAACGCTCGGAACAGCCCCGATACTGGCATGTTTTCCCGTGAAATTGATGTATTCGTAAATCTCGTCGGAAATAATGACGATTTGTTCGTGCGGTGCAATGACCTCGGCAATGGCTTCCAATTCTTCCTTGCTGTAAACCGAGCCAGTCGGGTTGCAGGGCGAGCTGAACAGCACAATCTTCGTTTTATCGGTAATGGCTGAGGCCACTTGCTCGGCGCTCACCTTGAAGTCCTGTTCAATGCCAGCGCCTACCTCCACGGGCACGGCTTGGCACATCCGCACGATTTCAGCGTAGCTGACCCAATAAGGCGCAAAAATGATGACCTCGTCGCCGGGGTCGAGGATGGCGAGGCAAAGGTTGGCAATGGTCTGCTTGGCCCCGTTGGACACCACGATTTGGTTCAGGGCGAAGTCCAGCCCGTTGTCCCGCTTGAATTTGTTGATGATGGCTTGGCGCAATTCCACGAGGCCCGGCACTGGGGTATATTTGGTAAAACCAGCGTCGAGCGCCTGTTTGGCTGCTTCTTTAATATGTGCCGGCGTATCGAAATCGGGTTCGCCGAGGCTGAGGTCAATCACGTCATGGCCTTTTGCTTTGAGGTCACGGGCCATCTGCGCCATTTTGATGGTGGCACTTTCGTTCATCTCCAAAACCAAACGGGAAAGTGGTTGCGCTGCTACTGCTGACATGCTATTCTGTTTTAAATGTGATGGTTGATTAACCTGGTGCTAAACGGTCGGGCGGGCAAATCGGTTGCAAAGGTAGGGATTTGAGCGATGAGCGATGAACTATGAGTGATGAGTTTTTTGCACCGTCCACTCCTTACTCAAAACTTATCACTCATAACTCATAGCTGCCCCAACACCGCCTCTATCACTTTTTCCTCCGCTTTTTTTGGCTCTTTTGAAAACTCGCCCGTGATGCGGTTGGCAATGATGGCATTGCAAGCCGTGGCATGGTGGCCGAGCATACTCGCCAAGCCAGCAATGGCGGAGGTTTCCATTTCAAAATTGGTAACGTGAAGCCCTTCAAAACTGAATTGCGCGATGCTGTCAAAAAACTTTTGTTCAATGATGCTGCCCAGCCGCAGCCGCCTTCCTTGCGGCGCATAAAAACCGGGACAGGTGAGCGTGATGCCCTTGTGCATCACCCGCTCGAACCGCCTGACCAAGCCGTGGTCGGCCTCGGCAGCAATGGGGTTGATATTGGTTCCGATGCCTGCGGCAAAGGAGGTGAAGGCTTGCCGCAGCATCTCTTCCCTCGGACTGGCTGGGTAGTCGTAGTAATACAGCAGGTTGTCCAATCCGATGCCGAAAGCCGAGACAACGAGGCTATCTGGTGGTATTTCAG
>JADLHE010000254.1 GCA_020848965.1 Saprospiraceae bacterium | reverse complement strand
CATAGACCAATTAAACTTCGGCCTTCCCGATAAAATTTCTTCCTGTGGAAGGTTGGTTTTTAATCGAATCTGGTTGGGATAAATATAATCGTGTGACATTTTTAGGGAGTCGTAAAAACAAAGTTTGGTAGTAAAAGTAGTCGTGTAATAATCCCCCCATTCATTTTCATCACATTGAGTCTGGACTTGTAGTTCATAATTTGAATTGGGTTTCAAATCACTTAAGGTCAATTTATATTCACTTCCGGTTGAAATGGTTTTCCATTCACTCTCACCTTCCAATCGATAGCGCCACCGATATAAGGAGTTGACTTTATTGCTTTCAAATTCAGCCATGGTCCCGATGACTTTTCGTGACACCAAGGTCGGTTTGAGGCATTTGACAAAATACTTTTTGGAGTCCGACCAATTGTCTGGGCATGCAGCTGAAGCGACTGGCTTCAATTGGATTTCGTAGCTGCGATTTTGTTTGGGAAACGTCAATTTTAAGCTAGTGTGCACGGCAGAAATTAAGGTGTCGAGCCAGATCACCGTTCCCGCTTCTCGATAACGCCACATATAAGGGACATAATTTTGACGTGGACTATAGTACTCAAATCCAATCGTATCTCCTTTCGGGTTCCAATCATTAACCCAGATATTGGCTGCATTCAATTTGGGACAATCACTCAAAGGGGGCTTAAAGTCGATTTTTTCACTCCTTGCTTCTGTTGTACCACAATAGGCCACTACTTCAAATCCATAACTCCCATCTTGAAATAAATTATTTAGCTTAAAAACAGTGTCTCTAAATTCAGCATTGTAGAAATACCCTACATATTCGTCATATTTCGTCATAAAGACTCGATAATGAGAATTGGCACTTTGTGGCTTAATCCGAATGATTACAGTCGAAGGTTCTGCGAATTCAATTTTGATGTCATTTTTGGGAATGGCTTTGGCCTGACACACCTTGGGTTGATTCAGGGTGACAAATGATTTTATCGGAGAATACACTGATTGACCTTCCTGATCATAACACTGCCGCCTTATTTTGATAAAATATTTCGTACCGGGTTGAAGTTCTTTAAAATTACCATGCGGGTACTTGCGGTAAGAAAAGGATTTCCAGTCGCTATTTGGCAATAAACTATCCTGAGAAAACATGTAGTCATAATCGCCGCAAAATTCAGCATTGACAAGAAAATCCATGGTTTTATCCGAGATGTTAACCGCATTGAAATCTGTTAGACCCGGAGCAACGCAAGGGCGTTCCAACCAGAGTGTATCTGAATAATCACTTTGCTCATTGTTTTCCTTACAAATCCCTTTTAACCTTACATAAAGTTTTTCTCCATACTTGAGCCAAAGCGTTAATTCAGGTTTTGTCGAATCTTTTGCTGGGCCACACAGATATGAAGATGCAGGAGGTTCGTTCCAAATTACCTGCCGATAGCATGTCCCTTGGTAGGACAATTTGAAAACCATGCCTTCCTGCTCATATTTAATGTCTGCCAATTGAGGTTTGGGGCATGAATTAATTAAAGAAAATTTCTGAAGTATGGACCATTCACTCCAAGAATCAGGTGTACACTTTACCCTTACCTGAATTTCATAAACGCTGCTACTGTCCAGCGTTGACAAAGACAAAGTATCACTGGTACTTTCTGAAACCTGCCATTCTGCATTTCCTTTCAGTCGCAAACGCCACTCATAAGCAATCCTTTGGGTGGGAAAAGCCTGAGCGAAAGAGTTGGCTCCCAAGCGATTGATTTTCAAAAAAACGCTTGCGCATGGATCGGGCAATTTAGTAAAAGTCAGATTTTCAAAGGTCCATTCACTGTCGTAATCATTCAGACATGCCTTTTTTACGGAGAGGTGATATTTTGCCCCAGCAAGGCTAAGTGGAATTTTGGATTGTCCATAGGAACTGCTCCCAAAAACAGTATCCCCTTTGCCTTCGTAACTGGAAATTGAATACCAATAAACCTCAGAATTTTCTTGCTTTGGAACAGTAATGGTAACATGATCGAATCCCACTTCATCAATCTTTACTTGATTTATATCGATTTGACTACAAGTTGGTTTGTACACCGTTCCCACATCAACTGGATCAGACCAATCTGACCAAATAAGTTCGCCGCATTGCAACTGATATCTAAATTGGTAGGAATTCTCAAAATACAAGTATTTTATTAACAATGAGTCTCCTACTTCGCTGCCATACTTGGAGTAAGAGACTCCTTCTTTGCCGCTGAGCACCCAATTAAATTTGGTGTTTTTGGGCCAATTGAAGCGCAGCAAAATACTTTCCTGCGTGCTGTCTGCCACTTTTACCTGCTCTAAAGGCTTAGGTGCAGGGCAGCTTCCCTTCAACCAAAAATCCAAATAATCCAACGTTTTTGAGTGAGTACCACAGGCATTGTTTGCTTTTGAGCGGGAAAGCATGATGCGTACCAAATACTGGCCTCGTATAGTATTGGGAAAATGAATTTTACCCAACGCTTTTTGCTTTCGGGAAGTATAGGTACTTAAAAAACGTTCGCCCCCATCTTCAAAATCGTTGTCCTGGTTTATATCTATCCAAATCTGCCAGTAAAAGGTATCGCGAGTTTGGGGCATCCCTTGTAAACTAAATTCGTAATTTTGATCAGCATCTCCGAAAGTATTGACACTTATCGATTCAACCTTGGAACCTGCGGTCAGGCCTGGAATCCAAGTACCAATTTGAAGTTTTTCAAAGAAAATATTCTCCTTGACCAAACTAGGTACGCAGTAATTATTTGCTACTTGGGCAAATACAACATTACTCCATCCAATGACCATCAAGATGATCACATAAAAAGCACGGGCTGGAAACAATCGAATCACTGGAGAGAATTTTTTAAGTTAATCAACTGTAAATCAATTATAAAAGAGGAACAACCAAAGATAGTTAAATTATTTAAAATGTATGTCTATTAAATGTTAAGTTTTGCTATTTTGCCTTCAATACGTCAATCGTTTAATGTTCTCCATAACCCCCTGGCTCACCCGCACCACATCTCCATTCTGTAAAATGATCCCGAGTGTAAGCCAGGACTAGCTCCAAATTAACATAAAATAACCTTCTTTTTCCTGCGTTGTAATCCTATACACCCACAATTCATATCCCATGAACCGTTTATGTGCCGCAATGACGACCCTATTTCTTTTTGCAGGCTTCACTCCTACCCTGCTCGCACAAAGTCAAACCTATTTAGGATTCAACGGTTCTGGGTGGCCCAGTAATTTGCAGGTCCGTGGGGTGATTCAATGCTCCTGGGAGCGAAAATTTGTGGCCAAACAACTTGAATTTGGTTACGTTCGCCGCGAAAACATCACCATCAGTAAGGCACTTCCCGATGGCAGCCACTATTTCCAGCCATTAATGGGGGCGATAGAAGGAAGTGCCTTGTTGAAATTCGGTTTCAAGTTTGAACAATTGCGCATTTTTGCCCTATTTGGTCCATCTATGTCGCGTGGAATGGAAGCAGAAGCCTTGGTGTCTTATGAAATTGGGGACGCTCACCAGGCTGTTATTCCCTGGCAACAATTGGGCATTCGCCGTTGGGAATTTGGCACATATCAGGGTTTGGGCATCGAAAGCATTGGGCGCAATGGCGTCAAAATCCAAATCGATTTCCGCTATTACCTCGGATTAACCGATTTGTTGCCGGAGGAAAAAACGGCCTACAACCAGGGCCCTTTGTTGGGCATCGGAATTGCCTT